>NZ_JBHVER010000040.1:35564-46879 GCF_042802195.1 Kitasatospora sp. NPDC057500
GCGGGGTGCGGGTGCGCGCGCCGGGCCGCCACCCCCCGGCGGGGCCCGCGGCGGTGTCAGGGCCGGTGCCGGTGGCGGTGTCAGGGCCGGTGCCGTGCAGGCTCCTGGGGCGAGGCGTCAGTACTGGAGCGACTTGGTCTGGAGGTACTCCTCCAGGCCGTACCGGCCCAGCTCGCGGCCGAGGCCCGAGTTCTTGTAGCCCCCGAACGGCGCCAGCGGGTTGAAGCGGCCGCCGTTGAGGTCGACCTGCCCGGCGTCCAGTCGGCGGGCGAAGCGGGCGGCGGTCTCGGTGTCGGCCGCCCAGACCCCGGCGGCCAGGCCGTACTCGGTGGCGTTGGCCAACTCGGCGGCGTGGTCCTCGTCGTCGTACGCCAGGATCGCCAGCACCGGCCCGAACACCTCCTCGCGGGCCACCGTCATACCGGGGGTGACGTCGGCGAGCACGGTCGGGCGGACGTAGAAGCCGGTGCCGAGGCCGTCCGGGGCGTCGGCACCGCCCGCCACCAGGCGCGCGCCCTCGGCGAGCGCGCCCGTGATGTAGCCGCGCACCCGCTCGCGCTGGCGGGCGCTGACCACCGGCCCGATCCTGGTCCCCGGGTCCTTCGGGTCGCCCGGGACGTACTTGTCGGCCGCCTTCGAGGCGAGCGCCACCGCCTCGTCGTACTGGTCGCGGTGGACCAGCAGCCGGGTCCAGGCGCTGCAGGTCTGGCCGGCGTTGGTGAACACGTTGGCGACGTTGACGTTCACCGCGCGGGCCAGGTCGGCGCCCGGCAGCACCACGTTGGCGGACTTGCCGCCCAGCTCCAGGGACACCCGCTTGATGCCGCGTCCGGCGGCCTCGGCGACCGTCCGCCCGACCGCCGTCGAGCCGGTGAACGACACCACGTCCACGTCCGGGTGGCCGGCCAGCGCCGCGCCGGCCACCGCGCCGGTGCCGGTCACCAGGTTGAACACCCCGGCGGGGAAGCCCGCCGCGTCGACCAGCCGGGCGAACAGCCGGGCCACCAGCGGGGTGTCCTCGGCCGGCTTGAGGACCACCGGGCAGCCGGCCGCCAGCGCGGGCACCACTTTGGCGGCGATCTGGTGCAGCGGGTAGTTCCACGGCGTGATCGCCGCGACCACCCCGGCCGGCTCGGCGTGCACCACCGAGTTGCCGATCCGCTCCTCGAACGGGTAGCCGGCCAGCAGTTCCAGGTAGGTATCGGTGATCGTCAGCGGCAGCGTGGCCTGCACGGCGGTGGCGAAGCCGATCGGCGCGCCCAGCTCGGCCGTCACGGTGGCGGCGATCTCCTCCTGGTGGGCGGCCAGGCCGTCGCGCAGCCGGGTCAGCGGGACCAGCCGCTCGGCGGCGGTGGTCGCGCCCCAGGCGCGGGCCGCCCGGCGGGCCGCCGCCACGGCGGCGTCGACGTCCGCCGCGCCGCCGGCCGGGACGGTCGCGAGCACGCGCTCGGTCGCCGGGTCGAGCACCGGGATCGACCCCTCGTCCAGCGCGGGCCGCCAGGCGCCGTCGACATACTGATCGGTGTACTCGGCGTACCCCTCGGCCCGCTCGCTCTCGCCCGCCATGTGCTGCCCTCTCCTGCCGGTTCCGCTGGTCCTCGCGCCCCCCGCCGGCCCTTCGTACAGCCGGCCCCGGGGCCAGTCAACGGGGCGCGCCCCGGGGGACGCAAGGTCCGGTGGGAGCACCACCGGGGCGCGCCGCGGCGCCGCTCGCGGCCCTCGTCAGCCATCCGGAGCAGTCTCGGGGGGAAGCGGGGGGACTCACGCCGGGGCCTGCCGGTTCAGCGAAGATCCTCTTCCGCGGCGATGGCAAATCCGCTGAGGCGGCGGCAATATGGACGAAGCGGTCCACCGTTCCGGGGCGGACCGCGGTCAAGTACGCGCACATAGTGCCGGGCCGCGAAATCCTTTCTCGGAACTTCGTCCAAGTTCGCTCGGAAGCCGGTAGATTGCGGCGAACTCGGCTGCGTAGGACTACGGTTGGCGGCAGGTCGCGTCCTGTCCACGTGCCCGAGGCTTCACCCCGCCCGGGCTCAGGGACCGACGAGGACCGTCGCCGGCCGCCGGGGCGGGCGGGCCCCTCAGAGCCCGGAGGAAAGCCCCCATGGTCGTTCGTACCGTCTTAGGAGCCGCTTCGTGACCGACGCCGCACTTGGAACCGACCAGCAGGAGCCGGCCGTTCTGGATGACGTGCCGGGGTGGTTCTGGGACCACGACCGCCATCTCTTCGACTGGTTCCTCGGGCGCCAGGAGAAAGCGGGATTCTCCGGGGACCTCATGGAAATGGGGGCCTACCTGGGCCGCAGCGCGATCGTCATCGGGGCGCACCTCCAGGCGGGCGAGACCTTCACGGTCTGCGACCTGTTCGACTCGGACGCACCGGACGACGAGAACGCCGCCGAGATGGACATGTCCTACCGCAAGACGCTGACCCGCACCGCCTTCGAGACCAACTACCTCTCCTTCCACGACCGGCTGCCGGAGATCATCCAGGCCCCCACCTCGGTCCTGGCCGACGGCCGCATCCCGGCGGGCGGGTTCCGGTTCATCCACATCGACGCCTCGCACCTCTACGAGCACGTGGCCGGCGACCTCCAGGTGGCCAGGACGGCGCTCGCGCCGGAGGGCGTCGTGGTGCTGGACGACTACCGCTCCGCGCACACCCCGGGCGTCGCCGCCGCCACCTGGGAGGCGGTCTTCAACCACGGCCTGCGGCCCGTCGTGCTCACCGACACCAAGTTCTACGGCACTTGGGGCGACCCGGAGCCCGCCCAGCTCGACCTGCTGGCCCGCCGGGGCACCCTGCCGGACTGCTCCATCACCAATGAGACGCTCGCCTCGCACCGGGTGGTCCGGATCGACGGCAGCTCCGACGGCGCCGAGCCGTTCCGGGTCTCCCGCCACCACGACCGGCTGGCCGCCGAGGCGGCGCGCCGCGAGCAGACGCAGGCCACCGAGGACGCCCTGCGCGCCGCCGAGCGCGAGCGCGACGAGGCCGTCCGCGACCTCGCCGCGCGCCGCGCCCGTGCCGCCGAGCGCCGCCGCCCGGCCAATGTCGCCAAGCGGGCGGTCGGCGACCTGCTGCCGCCGGTGGTCACCTCCGCCATCCGCCGCGCCCGTCGCGGCTGATCCGTCCCGCCGGCCGTGCACCCCCGTTGCCGGGGTGCGCGGCCGGCGTGTTGCCGCCGGTGGCGCCGCTCCGGGCGGAGCATCGAAACCGGTACCGCTCAGGGCCGGAAGAATGCGCTTTTCCGACTCCTCCCACCCGGCCGAGGATGGCAGGCGAACCAGCCCGCCGGGAGGAATCCGTGTCGCCTGTCTCGCCCGCCGCCCAGTCGCCCCTCGCCGCCTCGCCCGGCGCCCTGCCCGCCCTGCCGGTGGAGCCGCCTATGGACGAACCGCCCGTGGACGAGCCGCCCGCGGAACCGCCCGTGGACGCCGGACTGCTGCCGCTCACCGCCGGGACGGGCCCCGCCGGGCTCGCCGTCGGCGGCGTGGCGCTGACCGAACTCGCCCGCCGTTTCGGCACCCCGCTCTTCGTCTACGACGAGGAGCACCTGCGCCGCCGCTGCCGAGAGGCCGTCGCCGCCTTCGGCCCGGACAACGTCGCCTACGCCTCCAAGGCCTTCCTCTGCACCGCGATGGCCCGGCTCGCCGCCGAGGAGGGCCTGCTGCTCGACGTCGCCTCCGGCGGCGAACTGCGCACCGCCCTGCACGCCGGGGTCTCCCCCGGGCGGATCGTGCTGCACGGCAACAACAAGAGCGACGCCGAACTGCGCACCGCCCTCACCGCGGGCCTGCGGCACGTCGTCGTCGACAGCTTCGACGAGCTGGACCGGATCGAGCGCCTGGTCGCCGAGGAGGGCCTGCCGCCGGCCCGGGTCCAGCTGCGGGTGGCACCTGGGGTCGCGGCGGGCGCCCACGAGGCGATCCAGACCGGTGGACACGACTCCAAGTTCGGCTTCGGGCTGCTGGACGGCGCCGCCGAGGCCGCCGTCCGCCGGGCCGCCGCCTCGTCGGCGGTCCACCTGGAGGGCGTCCACGCCCACGTCGGCTCGCAGGTCCTGGACCCGGCCGAACTCGCCGACGGCGCCGCCGCCGTGGCCCGGTTCGCGGTGGACAGCGGGGTGGCCCGGCTGACCGTCGGCGGCGGCCTCGGCGTGGCGTACCTGGCCGGCCAGAGCGCGCCGTCCTTCGCCGTGTGGGCGGACCGGGTGCGGGCGGCCGTCCGCGGGGCCGGCTGGACCGGGGAGGTCGGCGTCGAACCGGGGCGCTCGATCACCGCGCGCGCCGGGCTGACCCTCTACCGGGTGGGCACGGTCAAGCGGATAGCGGGCGTGCGGACGTATGTGAGCGTCGACGGCGGGATGAGCGACAACCTCCGCCCCGCCCTGTACGGCGCGCGCTACGAGGCGTTCCTGCCGCGCTGCCCCGAGGAGCCCCGACCGCTGCGCGCCCGGCTGGTCGGCAAGCACTGCGAGAGCGGGGACGTCATCATCGACGACGCCGCCCTCCCGGCCGGCCTGCGGATCGGCGATGTGCTCGCCACCCCGGTCACCGGCGCATACGGGTACGCGATGGCGTCGAACTACAACAAGCTGCCGCGCCCGGCCGTGGTCTTCGTCCGCGACGGCGAGGCCCGGGTGGTGGTGCGCCGGGAGACCGAGGAGGACCTGCTCCGCCTCGACGTCGTCCCCGCCGCTTCGCGCCAGGCCGTCGACGCCTGAGGCATCGACGCCTGACCGTTCGGCCGAATATGTCGACCGGTCTACCTATTCACCTAAATAGGTAGACCGGTCTACTTCTTCGCTACGGTGAATATGCAGATCGGTCTACTGAATCGAGAAGAATCGACCGACCGGTCTACAGACCCGCCCTCCGCCCCTGACCAGCCACGATGACCTACCCTGGCCCGATGCTGAACAGCGCCCGTCTGCTCGTCCTGCTGGAGATCGCCCGCCGGGGCACCATCGTGGCCGCGGCGCAGGCGCTGCACCTGAGCCCGTCCGCCGTCTCCCACCAGCTCGCCCGCCTCGAACAGGAGCTGGGCGTCGCGCTGGTCGAGCGCCAGCCGCAGTCCCTGCGGCTGACCCCGGCCGGCGTCCGGCTGGCCGAGCACGCCCAGGCGATCGCCGACCTGATGGCCGTCGCCCAGGACGACCTGCGCGCCCACTCCGAGGGCACGGCGGGCGTGCTGCGGCTCGGCTTCTTCGCCTCGGCGGGCCTCGACCTGCTGCCCCGGGCGCTCACCGCCTTCTCGGCCCGGCACCCGCAGGTCGAACTCGAACTCATCATGGGCCAGCCGCACGAACTGCTCCCCGACCTGGAGGCCGGCCGGCTGGACGCGGCGGTGGTCTTCGAGCACCCGCTCGACCCGTGGATCCGCCAGGCCGCCCGCCAGGGCGTGGCCGAGGTGGAACTCTACTTCGACGAACCGCAGTTGGTGGTCGTGCCGCTGCGCCACCGGCTCGGCCGGCGGACCCTGGTCCGGCTCGCCGAGCTCGACGGCGAGAGCTGGATCGGCACCCACGGCGGCTCCACCGGCGAGCCGGTGCTGGAACGCGCCTGCGCCGCCGAGGGGTTCCGCCCCCGGGTGCGCTGCCGCAGCGACCACTACCAGGTGACGATCAACCTCGCCCGGGCCGGTATGGGCGTCGCGCTGATCCCGGCCCTCGGCCTGGCCGACAGCGCCGGTGTGCACGTCTGCCGGCTGGACCACCCGCAGCTGCACCGCCGGATCGGCGTGGCCACCCGGGCCACCAACCGCAACCCGGCCGTCCGGGCGTTCCTCGGCGAACTGCGGGCGGCCGCCGGGGAGGTCAGGTCACTGCTCGAACTGCAGTGGTCCTGACCACCCCGGCGGCCGCTCACCGCCGTGCCCCGGGCGCCCACCGAGCTGCCCGCTCCGCTGAGCTGCCCGCCCTGCTCCGCTGAGCTGCCCGCTCCGCTCAGCCGCCCGCCTGCCGCAGCAGCGCGCAGGTCGCCGGCTCGCCGCGCAGCGCGCCCGCCGCGAGCGCCCGTCCGACCTCGCGGATGGCGTGCACCGCCGCCCGCTCCGTGCTGGGCCCGAGCGCCACGTCCCAGTGCGCGATCACCGCGTAGGCCACCCGCCGGGTGCCGATCAGCACCCCGGCGTCGGCCCGCACCCCGGTGTCGGTCCCGGTCTTGTTGGCGACCAGCAGCCCGCCGGGCAGCGGATCGGGGAAGCACTCCGCGTACGGGTCGTGCTGGACCAGCGCCGGCACCAGCCCGTGGTCGGTGTTGGAGCGCATCCACGCCAGCAGCCGCGCCGACGCGCCGGGCGTGACCAGGTCGCCCCGGACGGCCAGCGCGACCAGCCGCGCGAGGTCCCGGGCGGTCCCGGTGGCGAACACCGGCGGCATACCGGGCCCGCGGACGTCGCGGACCCGGTCGTGCAGGGTGAGCCGGTCCAGTCCGAGGTTCCGGGCCAACCGCTCGGTGGCGGGCAGGCCGACGGTCCGCAGCAGCGCGTTGGTCGCCGTGTTGTCGCTGACCGAGGCGGTCAGCCAGGCCAGGTCCTCGACGGTCCAGCCGCACCCGTCCGCGCCGTCACGCACGCCGCCGTCACCCGCGCCCGCGCGTCCGCGCGAGAGCCGCCGCAGCAGCCCGGTGCCGCCAGTCACGTCCCCGTCCTCGATCGGCACCACCGCGTCCGCCCGCAGCTCCCCGGCGTCCAGCCGGCGTGCCACCTCGGCGAGCAGCAGCAGCTTGGACGCGCTGGCGACCGGCAGCACCACCGTGTCGTCCACCCCGACCGAGCCGCCCCCGCCGCTCCCGTCCGATCCGGCCGTCAGCTCCGCGTCCGCGTCCACGTCCACCGCCGCGACCGCCAGGGTCAGCGGCAGTGCGGCCGCCGACCTCGCGGCGGCCGCCACCTGTGCCAGGATCATCGGACCCGTACCACCTCTCCGGCCCGGGCGTCCGTCGGCCGCCCGTCACGCACCGCGACCTGCCCGGCGACCACCACGGCCGCCACCCCCCGCGGCGGCAGCAGCGGCCGCTCGAAGGTGGCCGCGTCCCGGACGGCGTCCGGGTCCAGTACCACCAGGTCCGCCACCGCGCCGTCGCGGACCACTCCGCGCCCGGCGAGCCGGAACCGCGCCGCCGGCAGCCCGGTCATCTTGTGCACCGCGTCCTCCAGCGGCAGCAGACCCTCGTCCCGGCCGTAGTGGCCGAGCACCCGGGCGAAGCTGCCCGCCCAGCGCGGGTGCGGCTTCCCGGGCTTGGGCACGCCATCCGAGCCGATCATCGACAGCGGACTGGCCAGCACCCGGCGGACATCGTCCTCGCGCATCGAGTGGCTGATGATGGTCACCTCCCCCTGTGAGTCGAGCAGCAGGTCGCAGACGTAGTCGACCGGGTCGACGCCGTCCGCGGCCGCGAGCTCCGCGATCCGGTGGCCCTCCGCCGCGCGGCGGGCCGGGGCGGCGGCGACCGCGATGAGGTCCCAGCCGCCGTTGCCGACGGTGTTCTCCCAGCCGTCCACCCCGCCCGCGATGTCCGCCCGGATCCGCTCGCGCACCTCGGGGCGGCGCAGCCGCTCCAGCAGCGCGCCGATCCCGCCCTCGCTGGCCCACGGCGGCAGCATCGCGTGCAACACCGTGCTGCCCGCCGTGTAGGGGTAGACGTCGCACAGGACGTCCAGGCCGTCCGCGCGGGCCTGTTCGAGCCGGGGGAGGGTGCGCAGCGTGGCGCCCCAGGCGTGCCGGCCGGCGGTCTTGTGGTGGGAGACCTGGAGCGGCGCGCCGGAGCGTACGGCGATCTCCAGCGCCTCCTCCAGGGCCTTCTCCACCTGGGACATCTCGTCCCGCAGATGGGTGACGTACGGCTTGCCGTGCCGGGCCGCGACGCGGGCCAGCGCGACGATCTCGTCGGTGTCGGCGTAGGTGCCGGGCGGGTAGATCAGGCCGGTGGAGAACCCGGCCGCGCCCTGGGCGAGGGCGCGGTCGAGCAGTCCGCACATCGCGTCCAGCTCCTCGGGCCGGGGCGGCCGGTCGGCGAAGCCCATCACCCCGGCGCGCAGCGTGCCGTGGCCGACCAGCGAGGCGAGGTGGTTGCGCCGCAGTTCGGGCCGCTGGGCGGCGGCGAAGGCGGCGAAGTCCTCGGCGGGGCCGACCGGGCCGATGCCGAAGGTGACCCGCAGGTGCTCGGCCAGCTCCGGCAGCCGCTCGGGCAGGCAGGGGAAGAGGCTGCTGCCGCAGTTGCCGCTGATCTCGGTGGTCACGCCCTGGAGGAGCGGGGCGAGCCGCAGCTCCTCCAGGGCGGCCCACGCGGTGTCCCCGGGGACGGCGCCGCCGGCCGGGTCCGGCTCCCCGACGGCGGCCAGCGCGTCGGAGTGCGTGTGCACGTCGATGAACCCGGGGGCGACGACCAGCCCGGCGGCGTCGAGGACCGGCACCGAGCGGTCGCCGGCCCCGTCCGCGCCGGACCCGGGCGCCAGCACGGTGACCCGCCCTCCCGCCACCGCGAGGTCGGCGGGCCGCGCCGGCGCCCCGGTGCCGTCCACCAGCAGGCCGCCGCGCACAAGGAGTTCCACGCCCGCCATCACAGCACCGTCGCCAGGAAGGCCCGGGTGCGCTCGTGGCGCGGGGCGGTGAACACCTCGTCGGGGCGGCCGGCCTCGACGACCGCGCCCTGGTCCATGAAGACGACCCGGTCGGCGACCTCGCGGGCGAACCCCATCTCATGGGTGACGACGATCATCGTCATCCCGCTGCGGGCCAGGTCGCGCATCACGCCCAACACCTCCCCGACGAGTTCGGGGTCGAGCGCCGAGGTGGGCTCGTCGAAGAGCATCAGGGTCGGCTCCATGGCCAGCGCCCGGGCGATCGCGACCCGCTGCTGCTGGCCGCCGGAGAGCTGGCCCGGGTAGTGGTCGGCGCGGTCGGCGAGGCCGACCCGGTCCAGCAGCTCGCGGGCCTGCCGCTCGGCCGCGGCCCGGCTGCGGCCCTGGACGGCGACCGGTCCCTCCATCACGTTCTGCACCGCCGTGCGGTGCGGGAAGAGGTGGAACCGCTGGAACACCATGCCGATCCGCTCGCGCTGGCGCTGGATGTCCTTGGGCCGCCGCTCGCGCAGCGTGGTCCCGCCGGAGCCGGCCGGCTCGTAGCCGATCAGCTCGCCGTTGACGGCGATCCGCCCGGCGTCGATCTTCTCCAGGTGGTTGAAGCAGCGCAGCAGGGTGGACTTGCCGGAGCCGGAGGGCCCGATCACGCAGAGCACCTCCCCGCACCGCACCTCCAGGTCGATCCCGCGCAGCACCTCCAGATCGCCGAACCGCTTGCGCACGCCGCGCGCCGAGAGGATCACCTCGTCCGTCGCCACCGTCACTTCCCCGCCCCCTTCTTCCTCGGGTCCGTCTTCCTCACGTCCGTCTTCCTCGCGCCGGGCCGCAGGTTGCGCAGCACCCGCTGCCCGAGCGCGGGGCGCGCCGTCTGCGCCCCGGGGCTGAACTTCCGCTCCACGGCGTGCTGCGCGACGCTCGCGATGGTGGTCAGCACCAGGTACCAGATCGACGCCACCACCAGCAGGGCGATGACCTCGAAGTTCGCCAGGTACAGGTGCTGGGAGACCGTCATCAGGTCGGCGCCCGCGATGACCGAGACCAGCGAGGTGGTCTTCAGCATCGAGATGAACTGGTTCCCGAACGGCGGGATGATCACCCGCATCGCCTGCGGCAGCACCACCCGGACGAGGATCTGCCGGTTGGACATGCCGAGGGCCGCCGCGGCCTCCCGCTGCCCGGGGTCGACGCTCTGGATGCCGGCCCGGACGATCTCCGACATGTAGGCGCCCTCGTTGATCGACAGGCCCAGCAGCGCCGCCACGAAGCCGGTGATCAGCGCGTTGGTCTGCCAGCTGACCAGCTTCGGCCCGTCGAACGGGATGCCGATGCTGATCTCGGGGATCAGCAGCGCGAGGTTGAACCAGAAGATCAGCTGAACCAGCAGCGGCGTCCCCCGGAAGAACCAGGTGTACGCGCCGGAGGTGGCCCGCAGCACCGGGCTGTCCGACAGCTGCATCACCGCCGCCAGCACGCCGATCACGATGCCGACCACCTGCGAGATCAGGGTCAGCTGGACGGTGACCCACAGACCTTCCAGGATCACGCCGTCGAACTGGTACTTCGCGATGACGTCCCAGTGCAGGTTGGGGTTGACGATGATGGTGTAGGCCAGCCAGACCGCCACGAACGCGGCCACCAGCACGGCCGCCCACCGTCCGGGCCGGGGCCGCCCGGTCACCCGCAGCGCGAGGTCCTCCTCGGCCGCCTTCGCCACGGTGGCGGTCGCCGTGGCGCCTCTCATGCCGTCGCCCGTCACCGCGCTCACTGCCCGACCGTGTTGACGGTGGCCTTGGTGACCGCGCTGCCGCCGACCTCGTACTTGTCGAGCACCGTGCGGTACTCGCCCGAGTCGATCAGCTCCTGGAGCGCCCGCTGCACCGCGTCGCGCAGCCCGCTCTCCTTCTTCGCCACCGCGATGCCCCACGGCGCCGTCCCGTACTGCTCCGGCAGCACCTGGTAGGCGGTGTTCTTCTGGGCGAACATCTGCGCCACCGGGTAGTCCACGATGGTGGCGACGGCCCGCCCGCTGTCCAGCTGGAGCAGCCCGGTCGGCGCGTCCTCGCTCTGCGAGATGGTCATCTTCTCGGCGCACTTGGTGTTCTGCTGCTCGCCGATCTCCAGGTTGGAGCTGCCCTTGGCGAGTACCACCTGCTTGCCGCAGAGGTCCTCCAGGGACTTGATGCCCTGGGGGTTGTCCTTGGTGGTCATGACGACCCCGCCGGTGCGGAAGTAGTCGACGAAGTCGACGGCCTGGCGGCGCTGCTCGCTGTCGGTCATCGAGGACATCACCAGGTCGAACCGGCCGGCCTGGAGGCCCGGGATCAGCCCGTCGAACGAGGCGTTGGTCATCTCCAGCTTCAGTCCGAGCTTGGCCGCGACCGCCGCGGCGAGGTCCGGGTCGACGCCGGTCAGCTCGGTGGTGCCCGGCTTGTACATCTCCATCGGCGGGTACCCTACGGCGGTCGCCACTCTCAGCACGCCGGCCTGCTTGTACTTGCCCGGCAGCAGCTCGGCCGAGCTCTTCCCGGCGGTGTCCCCGGCGGCCGCACCCGGTGCGGCGGCCGAACCCTGGTCGGAACGCCCGCAGGCGGTGGCGGCCAGGGCCACCAGCGCGAGCGCGGCCAGACAACGCAGAGGACGGGGGCGGTTCATCGGCATCTCCCTCGGGCGGTGACGGTCCGCCGATGCTGGCAGCCGCTCCCAGCTGAATGGAAGATGATGAAACTAT
>NZ_JBHVER010000041.1:0-23830 GCF_042802195.1 Kitasatospora sp. NPDC057500
GGTGGTGGCGCGCGCCCCTCCCCGGCGGGGGCGTTGTCAGCGGGGCGTCGTCAGCGGGGCGTCGTCAGCGGGGGCCTCCTCGGCGGGGCCGTTCGGCGATCAGGTAGCGGAAGACGTTCGCCATCCGCACCGAGCCGTCCGGCCGCAGGTACGGCTGGAGCGACTCCTCCAGCTCCTTGGCCACCAGCGCCGGCCCGGAGAACTCCGCCGCCGCGTCGTACAGCCCGGTGGCGAGCAGCCCGCGCAGCGCGCTCTCCAAGTCGGGGTAGGCGAACGGGCAGCCGACCCGGCCGCCGCCGGCCGGGCGCAGGGCGGTCCCGGCGAGCAGGTCCTCCAGCGCGCCGGGCGGGCTCAGCTCGAACGGGTCGCGCGCCGCGCTGCGCCGGGCCATCCGCCGGGCGACGTCCAGCACGGCCGCGCTCTCGCAGCGCTCCCGGGGCCCCCAGGCGGCCAGCACCACGTGCCCGCCGGGCAGGACCAGCCGGGCCGCCGCGGCCACCGTACGGCGCGGCTCGGTGCCCGGAGGCGGCTGCTCGAAAACCGTGACCAGCGAGTAGGCCGAGCGGGCGACGTCCGCCCCCGGCCGGTGGTGCGCGCGGACCGGGAGCCGGCGCTCCGCGGCCAGCCCGCGCAACTCGTCGTCGGGCTCCAGCCCGGCCACCTGCGCGCCCCGGCCGGCGGCCAGCAGCAGGGCCAGGCCCGAGCGGCAGCCCAGGCCCAGCACGCTGGTCGCCGGGCCGACCTCCAGTCGGTCGTGGACGGCCTCGTAGAGCGGCACCAGCATCCGCTCCTGGATCTCCGCCCAGTCCCGGGCCCGGGCGGCGGTCCGCCCTGCGCCGGGGGGTGCTGCGGTCGTGCCGGTCACCCGCGCTGAAGCCATCGCGGCCTCCCATCCGGTCCTTCGGTGTGCTGCTCCGGCCCCCCTCGACGTCCCGCCCCCACTCCAGCGAACAGCGGCTCGGGCGCGGCGTCCAGAGGGGTGCGGGGTGGTGCGCGCGTGTCGGGGTCGTGCGCCCCCGGGCGGGCCGCGGGGGGAACGGATTCGAAGTCGGGGGCCCGCTCCCCGTACGATTCGCCCATGGCTAAGGCACCCGTTCTCACCCCCCAGGCGGAAGACTTCCCGCGCTGGTACCAGGACCTCATCAACAAGGCCGAGCTGGCCGACAACGGTCCGGTGCGCGGCACCATGGTCATCCGACCGTACGGCTACGGTCTGTGGGAGCGGATGCAGCAGGAGATGGACGCCCGGATCAAGAAGGCCGGCGCCCAGAACGCCTACTTCCCGATGTTCATCCCGCAGTCCTACCTGACCAAGGAGGCGGAGCACGTCGAGGGCTTCGCCCCCGAGCTCGCGGTGGTCACGCACGGCGGCGGCAAGCAGCTCGACGAGCCGGTCGTGGTCCGGCCGACCTCCGAGACGATCATCAACGAGTACTTCTCGAAGTGGGTGCAGAGCCACCGCGACCTGCCCCTGCTGATCAACCAGTGGGCCAACGTGGTCCGCTGGGAGCTGCGCCCGCGCGTCTTCCTGCGCACCACCGAGTTCCTCTGGCAGGAGGGCCACACCGCCCACGCCACCTACGAGGACGCCCGCGACTACGCGTCGATGATCCACACCCAGGTCTACGGCGACTTCATGACCAACGTGCTCGGCATCGACGTCGTGCTCGGCCGCAAGACCGCCAAGGAGCGCTTCGCGGGCGCCATCAACACCCTCACCCTCGAGGGCATGATGGGCGACGGCAAGGCGCTGCAGATGGGCACCAGCCACGAGCTGGGCCAGAACTTCGCCAAGGCGTTCAACACCACCTACCAGCTGCAGGGCGCCGAGCGCGAGTACGTCTGGCAGACCTCCTGGGGCGTCTCGACCCGCATGGTCGGCGGCCTGATCATGTCCCACGGCGACGACAGCGGTCTGCGCGTCCCGCCGCGGCTGGCCGCCGTCCAGGCCGTGGTCCTGGCCATCAAGGGCGACGACGCGGTGATCGCCAAGGTCCGTGAGATCGGTGCCGCGCTGGAGGCCGCCGGTGTCCGGGTGGTCGTCGACGACCGCACCGACACCCCGTTCGGCCGCCGGGCCGTCGACTGGGAGCTCAAGGGCGTCCCGCTGCGCATCGAGGTCGGCCCGCGCGACCTGGAGAACGGCACCGCGATGCTGGCCCGCCGGATCCCGGGCGGCAAGGAGCCGGTCTCGATCGACGGCCTGGCCGCGACCGTCCCCGGGATCCTGGAGGAGGACCAGGCCCTGCTGCTGCGTCAGTCGCGCGAGCGCCGCGAGACCCGCACGGTCGACGTGAAGACCATCGACGAGGCCGTCGAGGCCGCCGCCACCGGCTGGGGCCGGATCTCCTGGGCCGAGCTGGGCGCGGAGGGCGAGGCCAAGCTGGCCGAGCAGGGCGTCTCGGTGCGCTGCATCGTGGCCGCCGACGGATCGGTGCCGCAGACGGACGACCAGGAGGGCAACGTCGCGCTCGTCGCGCGCGCCTACTGACCGTTCGGTGGACTTCCCGGATGCGGGACGATCACGAAGGATGTCGCCGTAAATCGAGGTGCGGTGACGCGTTCTGACGGTTGTCGACCTGCCTGACGGGAAATTCGTACGTCCGGTGACCGGCCTTGTTCCGCGCATGTCTCACATACCGACATCCCTACTGGCCGGTCAACTGCCGGTATTAACGGAATAGCGGTACGGTGTACGGCCCGTGGCCCTGTCAACTCGACAGGACCACGGGCCGTACGTCCTGGGGGCGACAGCCCGCCCCCGGACGGAAATGACGAGGCGCCCGCCGTGGCGGCGGGCCCAAACCGGCAGGGGGTTGGTCTTGCGTCAGATCCGGAACGCGCATTTCGCGCGTAGTCGCACATTCCTGAGAGGTTCCTGGGAATTCCCGGGGAACCGGAACACGCGGAACATCGGCTCCTACTCCATCGTTGGTCTAGCGTGAGCACGACACAGCCCCTCGTTCTCGCGGCCGAACTGGCCGCCGCCTGGAGTGACATCCAGGCCTACCACCAGGACCTCCCCGACCTCGCCTCGCCCGAGGCGTTGATCGGCGAGTCCTCCTCGGCCTGTGGCACCCGGCTCGGTTTCGAGCGGCTCCTCCACGAGGCTGCCCATGGTCTGGCCGCGGCCCGGGACATCCGGGACACCTCGCGGGCCGGCCGCTACCACAACCGGCGCTTCCTGCTCCTGGCCTCCGAGCTGGGCCTGGCGCACCCGGTCGAACCGCACGCCAGTAGCGGCTTCTCCCAGGTGACCATGCTCAAGGAGACCCGCGAGCGGTACGCCGAGACCATCGAACGCCTGGATCGCGCCCTCGGCGCGCACCAGGAGGCGGTGGCCGGTGAAGGGGCCTCGCGCGCCTTCCGCGGTCCGGCGGCGCGGCACGGCTCCTCCGGGGGCGGCGTCCGGGTCAAGGCGGTCTGCGGCTGCGGGCGCAACGTCCGGGTCGTGCCGTCGGTGCTCGCGCAGGCGTCCATCGTCTGCGGTGCGTGCCAGCAGCCGTTCAAGATCGCGTAGTCCGGCTCGCGACGCGTCGCACGACTCGGGGAGCCTCACGGCTCGGGGAACCGAGGGGAACCGGCGGGCGGCTTTGCGGGCAGTGGCCCGGCCGGGGCGACCCAGTAGCGAGCCGGCACGGGATCCAGTACGGATCCGCATGGTCCACCAGATCCACCAGATCCACCAGATCCATCGATGATTCGCCAGTGAGGTGCACCGCGTAGGTGCGTGTTGGGCTGACCGGGAGCGGGGGCTCCCGGTCGACCTGTTTTCGGGGGTCGGCGCCCCGTGTGGCAGAATGGACCGCTGAGTACTCGGCAGCCGGGCAGGACCCCTCTCTCCTTCGGCTGGCGTGTCCCTTGAACGGCCCACCGCGCAACCCCACGCGAGGGCGAGGCCGCTCACCCACGTCAACACCAGGAGATTCCACTCCCGTGGCAGTCAAGATCAAGCTGAAGCGTCTCGGCAAGATTCGCTCCCCGCACTACCGCATCATCGTCGCCGACGCCCGCACCAAGCGTGACGGTCGCGCGATCGAGGAGATCGGCATCTACCAGCCGACCTACAACCCCTCGAAGATCGAGGTCGACGGCGACCGCGCCCAGTACTGGCTGTCCGTCGGCGCCCAGCCGACCGAGCCGGTGCTCGCCATCCTGAAGCTGACCGGCGACTGGCAGAAGTTCAAGGGCCTGCCGGCTCCGGAGCCGCTGAAGGTCGCCGAGCCGAAGGTCGAGGACTTCTCGCACCTGTTCGCCAAGGCCGTCGCCGGCTTCGAGGACGCCACCACCGGTGTCGCCATCACCCCGAAGGCCAAGAAGTCGGACAAGGCCGAGGCCGAGGCCGACGCCGCCGCCGAGGCCTGAGCGTGATCGAGGACGCCCTCGACCACCTGGTGAAGGGCATCGTCGAGCACCCCGACGAGGTGCAGGTGCGTTCGCGCAACCAGCGTCGGGGCAACACCATCGAGGTGCGGGTGCACCCCGATGACCTCGGCAAGGTGATCGGCCGGGGTGGCCGCACGGCGCGCGCCCTGCGCACCGTGGTCGGCGCCCTCGGCGGTCGCAACGTCCGCGTCGACCTGGTCGACGTGGACAACATTCGCTGACCAGGCTGCTCGTTCAGCCGTCAGGGTTTTCGAGGCCGGTCGGGACGCATGTCGTCCCGGCCGGCCTTCGCCGTTCTCACCGGCACCCTCGCAGCGTCCACACAGCGCTTCGCTGCATCCAACAGCACTTCGTAACACTCCGCAGCACTCATCCAGGAGAACGATCACCGTGCAGCTCGTCGTCGGCAGGATCGGCCGCGCCCACGGCATCAGGGGGGACGTCAGCGTCGAGGTTCGCACCGACGAACCCGAGCTCCGGCTCGGCCCCGGTGCGGTCCTGCTCACCGACCCGGCCTCGGCCGGTCCGCTGACCGTCGAGTCCGGCAAGGTGCACAGCGGGCGGCTGCTGCTGCGGTTCGCCGGCGTCAAGGACCGCAACGCCGCCGAGGCGCTGCGCGGCACCCTCCTGATCGCCGAGGTCGACCCGGAGGAGCGTCCGGAGGACCCGGAGGAGTACTACGACCACCAGTTGATCGGCCTGGACGTGGTGCTGCTCGACGGCACCCCGGTGGGTGAGCTCACCGAGGTGATCCACCTGCCCTACCAGGACCTGCTCACCGTGAGGAAGGCGGACGGGACGGATGTGCTGGTGCCCTTCGTCTCCAGGATCGTGCCGACCATCGACCTGGAGAACCAGCGCGCCGTCATCGACCCGCCGGCCGGGCTGATCGACCCGGACCGGGCCGAGGTCGCGGGCACCGGGGAGGAGCCGCAGTGAGCTCCGAGGAGACCGTGGCCGCCGGCGACGCCGTGACGGCCGGGGAGGCTCCGGTGGTCGCTGAGACCGTTGAGGCCGCCGAGGCCGTCGGGGCCGTCGGGGCCGTCCAGGTCGGCCGGGCCGTCGAGAGCGTCGGTGCCGTTGAAGCCGCCGAGACCGCCGAGACCGTCGGGGCCGGGGCGACCGCCGTGCGGCACGGGATGCGGATCGACGTCGTGTCGATCTTCCCCGAGTACCTGGAGCCGCTGGACATCTCGCTGGTCGGCAAGGCGCGCGCCCGCGGCCAGCTCGACGTGCACGTCCACGACCTGCGCGACTGGACGTACGACGTGCACCGGACCGTCGACGACAGTCCGTACGGCGGTGGCCCGGGCATGGTGATGAAGCCCGAGCCGTGGGGCGAGGCCCTCGACGCGGTGCTCGCCGCCGGGCCGGCGGGGGAGGTGCCGACCCTGGTGGTACCCACTCCCAGCGGCCGGCCGTTCACCCAGGAACTCGCGCAGGAGCTGGCCGGCCGGCCGTGGCTGGCGTTCACCCCGGCCCGGTACGAGGGCATCGACCGGCGGGTGATCGAGGAGGCGGCCACCCGGATGCCGGTGGTCGAGGCGTCGATCGGTGACTACGTGCTGGCCGGCGGCGAGGTCGCCGTGCTGGTCATGGTCGAGGCGATCGCCCGGCTGCTGCCCGGAGTGCTCGGCAACGCCGAGTCCCACCGGGACGACTCCTTCGCGCCCGGCGCGATGGCCGACCTGCTGGAAGGCCCGGTCTACACCAAGCCCGCCGAGTGGCGCGGCCGCACGGTGCCGGACGTCCTGCTGAGCGGGAACCACGGCAGGATCGCCCGCTGGCGCCGCGATCAGGCCTTCTCCCGCACCCTGGCCAACCGGCCGGACCTGGTGGCGCGCTGGCGGCACGCGGACTTCGACAAGAAGGACCACGCGGCGCTCTCGGTGCTCGGCCTCGCCTGGGACGAGGGGCTCGGCCGATTTCGGTCCGCGGCCGGTGATGTGGAAGAATAGGCCGCTGCTGTCTGTCGCTGGGCTCCTCCCGTAGGGGTCACGTGGTTCGGCGCCCCCGCCACGGGGGGATCGCCGGTAGCCGGTGCGGCCCGCAGCAGACCCCATTTGTGACGACTTCCGTGGGCGGCCCGTGGCGCCTGCGATGGAGAGCAACATGAGCAACAAGCTCGCTGCTGTCGACGCGGCCTCGCTGCGTAGCGACATCCCGGCGTTCCGCGCCGGTGACACCCTGAAGGTTCACGTCCGGGTCATCGAGGGCAACCGCTCCCGTGTCCAGGTCTTCCAGGGCGTCGTCATCCGCCGCCACGGCGCCGGCGTCGGTGAGACCTTCACCGTTCGCAAGGTCAGCTTCAACGTCGGTGTCGAGCGCACCTTCCCGGTGCACACCCCGGTCGTCGAGAAGATCGAGGTCGTGACCCGCGGTGCGGTTCGCCGCGCCAAGCTGTACTACCTGCGTGACCTTCGCGGCAAGGCCGCGAAGATCAAGGAGAAGCGCGACCGCTGATCCACCGGCCCCCGGCGCTGCCGGGGGATCGGATCGCTCTGGGGGGCCGGGCTGCCGCACGGTAAGCTCAGCCTCCGATGAGCACGCACGAACCACCCGCGGACCGCGACGGCCGTCCCGCACCCACCGGTGCGGACTCGCCGACGCGGTCCGCGGTCGTTTCCGCGGCGGCTCCGGCGGAAGACCCCGGGGACGAGGGCGACCGCGAGGGCGACTGCGGCTGCCGGGGTGACTGCGAGGGCGACTGCGAAGGCGCGGAGCCCGAGGATGGGCGCTCGCGCTCGCGGGACCTGCTGCTGCTCGCCGGGATCTGCCTGCTCGCGCTGCTGCTGGTGAACGCCTTCGTGGCGCGCCCGTTCTCGGTGCCCTCCGGGTCGATGGAGAACACCCTGCGCCCGGGCGACCGGCTGGTGGTGAACCAGCTGTCCTACGCCTTCGGCGGCCATCCGCAGCGCGGTGACGTGGTGGTGTTCGACGGTACGGGCTCCTTTCTGCGCAAGCCGCTGGAGCGCCCCGGCCTCTGGACCTCGCTGCGCTCCTTCGGCCGTGACATCGGGCTGGTCCCGGCCGGTGACTCGGTCTACGTGAAGCGGGTGATCGGGCTCGGCGGTGACCGGGTGACCAGCGCCGGACCGGGCCACCCGCTCACCGTCAACGGCGTGCCGGTCGACGAGTCCGGCTACCTGTTCCCCGGGGACGAGCCGTCCGCCGTGGCCTTCGACGTGGTGGTGCCGCCCGGCAAGCTCTTCGTGATGGGCGACCACCGCAGTGCCTCCCGGGACTCCCGTGACCACCTCGGCGACCCCGGCGGCGGGTTCGTCCCCGAGTCCAAGGTGATCGGCCGGGCCGCCTGGGTGGTCTACCCGGTCGGGCGTTGGACCACCGTCGACCGGCCGGCGGCCTTTGCCGCGACAGGGGGGACCGGTGGCCATGGGGACCAGAGGTAGGGGGCGGCTCGCCGACCGTCCGCCTGCCGGACCTGCCGGACCTGCCGCCGAGTCTGCTGCGGAGGTTGCCACCGACCCTGTCCCCGCCGATCTCGCCGATCTCGCCGATCCCGCTGCCCCGGCTCCCGCGCTGCGCGGGCGCGCCGAGCGCCGGCGCAGCGCCCGCCGGGCCGCCCGTCGCCGCAGGCGCTCCCGGCTGCGCGAGATCCCGCTGATCGTGGTGGTCGCACTGATCGTGGCGCTGGTGATGAAGACCTTCCTGGTGCAGGTCTTCATGATCCCCTCCGGCTCGATGGAGCAGACCATCCAGATCGGGGACCGGGTGCTGGTGGACAAGTTGACCCCCTGGTTCGGGTCCGAGCCGGAGCGCGGCGAGGTGGTGGTGTTCAAGGACCCGGGCGGCTGGTTGGAGGGCGCGCCCGGGCCCTCGGCGGACGGGCCGGTCCTGCGCGGGGCCAAGCAGGTGCTGACCTTCGTCGGGCTGCTGCCCTCCGACAACGAGCAGGACCTCATCAAGCGGGTGATCGGGGTCGGCGGCGACACCGTCGAGTGCTGTGACGAGCAGGGCCGGGTCAGCCTCAACGGCAAGCCGCTGGACGAGCCCTACCTGGCGCCGGGCAATCCGCCGTCCCGGCAGCCGTTCAAGGTGGAGGTGCCACAGGGGCGGCTCTGGGTGATGGGTGACCACCGCGATGTTTCCGCCGATTCCCGTTTCCACATGGGCAATCCGGGGCAGGGCACCATCCCGGTGAGCGATGTGGTGGGGCGGGCGTTCATGATCGCGTGGCCGCCGGGCCGGGTTCATCAACTTGAGGTGCCGGTTTCACTCTCCTCGGTGGCGCGGGCTCCGGCGGGCGGCGGAACCGCGCCGGGTTCGGCGGGCGGCGGGCCGGTTCCTGAGGAACCTCCGCTCGTTATGGGTGTGTTGGGCATCCTTCCGCTCATCGGCCGCCGGGCGGGACGGGACCGGCTGTAGGCCCGGGCGGCCCGGCCGCCGGCCGGACCGCGCGTGTGGGACCGCGAGCCGGATGCCCGGGAGTGATAGAGAAGTGCTGGGTGCGGCCGGGCTCGTGACGAGGGGTCGTACCCGAAGGCTGTGCGAGTGTCAGTCGGACCCGTCCGGGGCCGGTCCTGGCGGGTGCGGTCGGTGGTGGAGCGTGGTGCCCGCTGTGCGGCACTCTGAGCGCGGGCGCACGGGCGTCCGCACAGCAGGGAGGAGACGTTGTGGGGGATTTGGTGATCGGCGCCCGCTCAGGCGCCGGCGAGCCCGAGGGCCCCGGCGGCCGGGCGGCCCGGTCCGCGGATGCCGTGACGCCCTCGGCCTCGGCCGAGGAGGCGGCGGCCCAGTCCTCGGACGGGCACGGCGACGGCACGGGTGATGCCCCGCCGCCCCTCCCGGGAGACTCCGGACCGGCGGACGGTACCGAGGAGCAGCCGCAGCGGAACGAGCGCAAGCCGCGTTCGTTCTGGAAGGAGCTGCCGATCCTCATCGGCATCGCCCTCGTCCTGGCGCTGGTGATCAAGACGTTCTTCGTCCAGGCGTTCTCCATTCCGTCGGAATCGATGCAGAACACGCTGCAGGTCGGTGACCGGGTCCTGGTGGACAAGCTCACCCCGTGGTTCGGTGCCGAGCCCGAGCGCGGCGAGGTCGTGGTGTTCCACGATCCGGGCGGCTGGCTGGCCGACGAGCCCACCCAGGAGAGCAGCAACTCCTTCGTCCGCGGTGTCCAGAACGTGCTGAGCTTCGTCGGTCTGATGCCCTCCGACAACGAGAAGGACCTCATCAAGCGGGTCATCGCGGTCGGCGGGGACACCGTCGAGTGCGAGGGCGAGGGCCCGGTGAAGGTCAACGGGATCGCGCTCGACGAGCCGTACGTCTACCCCGGCAACACCCCGTGCGGGACCAAGCCGTTCGGCCCGCTGAAGGTCCCCGACGGCCGGATCTGGGTGATGGGCGACCACCGCGCGGACTCGCTCGACTCGCGCTTCCACATGGACCAGCCGGGCGGCGGCGCCGTTCCGGTGGACGATGTGATCGGGCGTGCCTTCGTGGTGGCCTGGCCGGTCAACCGCTGGTCGACGCTGCCGGTGCCGGACACCTTCGACCAGAAGGGCCTGGCGGCGGCCGTGCCGGCGGTGCCGGCCGCAGCCGGTGCCGTGGGTGCCGTCGCCCTGCTCCCGCTGGTCCGCCGGCTGCGGAACCGGCAGGACCGCGACCGGCGGTCCTGACCACTGCCGGGGGCTCCCGGGTCTTGCGCGGGCCGTGGTACCGACGAGTAATCTGCTCGGACGTGCCACGGCCCGCCGGGTTTTCCGCCCCTGGCCCCGGCGCGCCGCCGTGGGTCTTTCCGGGTCGGTCAGGGGTTGGACGGTGTCGATGAGCAGTGTCGTGGAACTGTCGGCCGGCGATCAGCCGTCCGCCGCCCGCCGCCGACGCGCCCCCGGGGCCGTGGTCCAGGGCGTGCTGCTCGGCCTCGGGCTCGTCCTGCTGATCGGCGGCTTCGCGGTGATCGCCGCGACCTACCGGCCGTACGGTGTCCCGACCGCCTCGATGGCGCCCACCGTCCAGGCCGGGGACACCGTTCTGGCCCGGAGGACCGACGGGGCGGACGTCCGGCGAGGTGACGTGGTGGTCTTCCGTGACCAGGCCTGGGGCGGCCGACTCATGGTGAAGCGGGTGGTCGCGGTCGGCGGGGACACCGTCGCGGTCGGGACCGGCGACCAGCGGCTGACCGTCAACGGCAGGCCGGTCGACGAGCCCTACCTCCAGGCACAGGGCGCCCAGGGCGCCGCCTTCAGCGTGGAGGTTCCGCCCGGCCGTCTCTTCCTGCTCGGCGACAACCGGCTCGGCTCGCTCGACTCCCGCGTCCACCTGGAGGTCGACGGCGGGACCGTCCCGGCCGCCGAGGTGGAGGCCCGGGTCGAGGCCACCGTGCTTCCGTTCGGCAGGGCGGGCCTGCTGGCCGGCACCACGGCGTTCGAGGCCGTCGACGGGAGCCGTCCGGTCGGCCCGGGACCGCTGGAGCCCGCGTTCGGGGCGTGCGTTGTAGGCGCGGCGACGATCCTCGTGACCAGCGCGGTGGGCGGAGTGGCGGGCCTGGTGCGCCGTCGCCGCGCGACCTGATCCCGGTCGGCGCGGTCCGAGCCGGTACCGCTCTGCCCAACCTCGCCCCGGACGACCGCGCCGGGTGGCAGGATCGGGGGAGCGACCGGGGCGGACGAAGGGAGCGTGGAGGCTCGTCATGGCGGCACAGCGGCGCAGGGCTTCGCGGATCCTGCTGCTCGACGGGCAGGACCGGCTGCTGCTCTTCCACGGCTCGGACCCGGCGGTTCCCGGCGTGACCTGGTGGTTCACCCCGGGCGGCGGCTTGGAGCCGGGGGAGGACGTCCGGGACGCCGCCGAGCGCGAGCTCCGGGAGGAGACCGGATTGCGCGGCGTGGAGCTGGGACCGGTGGTGGCGTACGGCAAGGCTTCGTTCTCCTATCGGGGGCGGCGCTACGAGCAGGAGCAGTGGTTCCACCTGGCCCGCACCGAGGAGACGGTGCTGGACCACTCGGACATGGGCGAGGACGAACACGCCCAGCTGCTCGGGGCGCGCTGGTGGACGGTCGGGGAATTGCGGGCCACTGCCGAGACGGTCTATCCGGTCGGACTGGTGGACTTTCTGGAGCGGCTGCTGGCCGAGGGGCCGCCGGCCGCTCCGGTCAGGCTCTGAGGGTGAGCGCGGTGGTCCACAATGGGTGGACGTGACAAGTTGAGGGGACGCCTGGATGAGTGCCGAAGATCTCGAGAAGTACGAGACCGAGATGGAGCTCAAGCTCTACCGGGAGTACCGGGACGTCGTCGGCCTGTTCAAGTACGTGATCGAGACCGAGCGACGGTTCTACCTCACCAATGACTACGAGCTGCAGGTGCACTCGGTGCAGGGCGAGGTGTTCTTCGAGGTGTCGATGGCGGATGCGTGGGTCTGGGACATGTACCGGCCGGCCCGGTTCGTCCGCAAGGTCCGGGTGCTGACCTTCAAGGACGTGAACATCGAGGAACTCGCGAAGAGCGACCTGGAGCTGCCCTCGGACGAGTCCGGCTTCGGGAACTGACGTTGGACCGCCCGGTCCCCTGATGTCCAGGGGAATTTCGGGTATTCCGGGATAATCACTCCCGAGGGTGACAGGAGTTATCCACAGGCCCGAGTTTTCCACAGGGGAGAACAACTCCCTGGTCCGCTCCCGCAGTGCGCGGCAACCTCCACGGCGGAGGTGGTCACCGTGCAGGAGATCGAGCGCGCCACGCGCAAGCAGACCGCGAAGGCCCGGCCGGACGGGCAGCCGTGCCGGAGGAAGCCGCGGGCCCCCGTGGAAGGCCCGCCGCCGGGCGCGCCGGGACCGGAGCGGCCGAGCAACAGCGGCCTCGGCCGCTACGGCGAGCAGGTCGCAGCCCGTCGGCTCGTCGAGGACGGGCTGCGCATCCTCGACCGCAACTGGCGCTGCGTCGAGGGCGAGCTGGACATCGTCGCCCTCGACGGCGACACCGTCGCGGTCTGCGAGGTCAAGACCCGTTCCGAGCGGGGCTTCCAGCAGCCCAGCGAGGCCATCGGTCCGACCAAGGCCGACCGGCTGCGCCGACTGGCCGAGCGCTGGATGGCCGAGCGCTGGCCCGGCCACTTCGCCCGGCTGGCCGGCCCCGGATACCGGCCCGGCGCCACCGACCCGCCGTGGGCGCCCGTCCCGCCCGGCGGCGTCCGGATCGACCTGGTCGCCGTCATCAACCGGACCCGTGGCGCCGCTTCGGTCGACCACCTGCGCGGGGTGGTCTGAGATGGCCTTCGCCCGTACCTGCTCCGTGGCACTGGTCGGCGTCGACGGGGTGATCGTCGAGGTGCAGGCCGACCTGGAGCCCGGGGTGGCGGCGTTCACCCTGGTCGGCCTGCCCGACAAGGCGCTCTCCGAGGCCCGCGACCGGGTGCGCGCGGCGGTCGTCAACAGCGGCGAGGCCTGGCCGCAGCGGAAGCTGACCGTCGGGCTGAGCCCGGCCGCGGTGCCCAAGAGCGGCAGCGGCTTCGATCTCGCGGTGGCCTGCGCCGTGCTGGCCGCCGCCGAGCGGCTCGATCCCTCCGCGATCGCCGACCTGCTGCTCATCGGCGAACTCGGACTGGACGGGCGGGTGCGCCCGGTGCGCGGGGTGCTCCCGTCGGTGCTGGCCGCCGCCGACGCCGGCTACCGGCGGGTCGTGGTCGCTGACCAGACCGCCGCCGAGGCCGAGCTGGTCCCCGGGGTGACCGTCCTCGGCGTGCGCAGCCTGCGCCAGCTGATGGCGATCCTCACCGGCGCCCCCGAACCGGAGGAGCCCGCCGACCGACCCGGCGGGCACCCCGACCCGCTGATGGCGGGCCTAATGCTCCCCAGCGCGGGGGTGCGCGGGCTGCCCGACGAGGCGGCCGCCCGGATGGACCTGGCCGACGTGGCCGGCCAGTACGAGGCCCGCCGGGCGTTGGAGATCGCCGCCGCCGGCGGTCACCACCTCTACCTCAAGGGACCGCCCGGCGCGGGCAAGACGATGCTGGCGGAGCGGCTGCCGGCGCTGCTCCCGCCGCTCACCCAGAAGGAGGCGCTGGAGGTCACCGCGGTCCACTCGGTGGCGGGGCTGCTCCCGGCCGGGCGGCCGCTGGTCGATCGCGCGCCCTACTGCGCCCCGCACCACTCGACCACCATGCCGGCGATCGTCGGCGGCGGCAGCGGGCTGCCGAGACCGGGTGCGGTCTCGCTGGCCCACCGGGGTGTGCTGTTCCTCGACGAGGCGCCGGAGTTCCCCGTCCGGGTGCTGGACGCGCTGCGCCAGCCGCTCGAATCGGGCGAGGTGGTGATCGCCCGGTCGGCCGGATCGATGCGGCTGCCCGCCAGGTTCCTGCTCTGCCTGGCCGCCAACCCCTGTCCGTGCGGGCGCCACTCGCGGCGGGGCGAGGGCTGTGAGTGCACGCCCGCCATGGTCAGCCGCTACCAGGGGCGGCTCTCCGGGCCGCTGCTCGACCGGGTCGACCTCCAGGTCCAGGTCGCCCCGGTGACCAGGGCCGAGCTGATGCAGCGCGACACCTCGGCGGAGACCACCAAGGTGGTCGCCGCCCGGGTGCTGGCGGCCCGTGGACGCGCGGCGGCCCGGCTGACCGGCACCCCGTGGCGGACCAACGCCGAGGTCCCCGGCCACGAGTTGCGCACCCGCTGGCAGTTGGCGCCGGGCGCGCTGAACGACGCGGCGCGCCAGCTCGAACGGGGCCTGCTGACCGCCCGCGGCCTGGACCGGGTGCTGCGGGTCGCCTGGACGGTCGCCGACCTGGCCGGACGCGACCGCCCCGAACAGCGCGACATCCGGACGGCCCTCGTGCTGCGCACCGGCGTCGAACAGGGGATCCCGCTCACCGATCGCTTCTTCGGCCGCCCGGACCCCGTCCCGGACCGGACCGTTGACCGGGCCGTTGACCGGACCGGCGACGGGGCGGGCGCCAAGGCCGAGCGCCGCCCGCCCCGGCCCCGGTCCGCGCGTCGGACGGCCGATCCGCAACCCGAGCCCGAGGAGGCCGCCACGTGAACCTCGCCGTGAACGAGTTCCCCCAGGGCCCGCCCACCGGCCCCGGGGCCGCCTCGCAGCCCGGTCCCTGCCCCGACCCCCACCCCGACCCCCCGCCCACCCCGATCCCCGATCCCGAGCGTCTCGCCCGGGCGGCGCTCAGCCGGCTCGCTGAACCCGGGGACGCCGCGCTCGGCCGCTGGCTCGCCGACACCGACGCCCTCGACGTCGTCCGGGCGATCCGGGACGGCACGGCACCGCAGCGCCCCGGCCCGGACGACTCCCGGCTGGCGGCCTACCGCGCCCGGCTGCCCGGCGTCGACCCGGTCGCCGACCTGGAACGGGTACGGGCGGCCGGTGGGCGCTTCATCATTCCGGGCGACACGGAGTGGCCCAGCCAGCTGGACGACCTGGGCGAGACCCGGCCCACCGGCATCTGGGTGGTCGGTACCGGCTCGCTGCGCCTGCTCGCGCTGCGCTCGGTCGCGGTGGTGGGCGCCCGGGCGTGCACGGCCTACGGCGCGCACATCGCCGGGGACCTCGCCGCCCAGCTCGCCGAACGGGGCTGGGTGGTCGTCTCCGGCGGCGCCTACGGCATCGACGCGGCCGCCCACCGGGGTGCGTTGGCGGTCGGCGGCCCGACCGTCGGCGTCCTCGCCTGCGGGGTGGACGTGGCCTACCCGAGGGGCAACACCGGGCTGATCCGCCGGATCGGGGAGCAGGGGCTGCTGCTGAGCGAACTCCCGCCGGGGGAGCACCCGACCAGGTTCCGGTTCGTGCTGCGCAACCGGGTGATCGCGGCGCTGACCCGCGGCACGGTAGTGGTCGAGGCGGCGCTGCGCAGCGGTGCGCTCAGCACCGCCAGACGTGCCCGGGACCTCAACCGCCACACCATGGGTGTGCCCGGCCCGGTGACCTCGGAGCTGTCCGCCGGGGTGCACGCCCTGATCCGCAGCGGAGCGGCGACCGTGGTCACCGACGCCGCCGAGGTCATCGAGCTGATCGGGGCGATCGGCGAGGACCTGGCGCCGCAGCGCGGTGGGCCGGTGCTGCCCAGTGACCTCCTGGAGCCGGCGGCGGCCCGGGTCCTGGAGGCGGTGCCCGGCACCCCGGACGGCGCGCCAGTGGAGCGGCTGGCCCGGCAGTCCGGACTCCCGCCGGACGAGGTGCTCCAGCGGCTCTACGAGCTGGGCTCGCTGGGCCACGTCGAGCGGCACGGTGCGCACTGGCGCCTGGTGCGGAGGAGGTGATCACGGGGCCGGACGGCGGACGGCGCGGGGACGACCACACGGACGAGTGGGAGGCGGGCGGGCGGTTGACGGCGCGGTCTGGCGGTTGACGGCGCGGGCGGGCGCGGCGGGGCCCGGCGTCCGATGCGTTCGCCTCCACCACCCCGGGGCGGTGACACGAACGCCACCGGATCGGGGGACGACCGAGTGGCGGTAGCACTGCGCAGTGAGTCGGTCACGCTACGCTCGCCCTGCCTTCCCTATCAGCACATGACTCGGCAGAACGGCGCAGACCTACGTATGCCCACACACATTCCCGGACACCGAGTGACCGGTGGCGCCCGGTCCTCGGGAGGGCCGCGCACCGAGCGGCGCACCGTGACCGAGTTCCCGTCCAAGGCCACGGGCGGGATGGGGGCCCTCGCGCGGCAGGGCGGCCGTCCGGCGCACCCCGGGGCGCACGACGACCGTCCGGACGCGCCCGGCGCTTCCGCAGACCCGAGCGCCCCCGCGCAGGCCGAGGCGCCGGGCCTCCGCCGGGAGGCGGGCGCCCGGGAGCGCACGGCGCTCGAGGAGCTCTGGCGCGCCTACAAGGAGACTGCCGACCAGCGGCTGCGGGAGCAGCTGATCCTGCACTACTCACCGCTCGTCAAGTACGTGGCGGGCCGGGTCGGGGTCGGCCTGCCCTCCAACGTCGAGCAGGCCGACTTCGTCTCCTCCGGGGTCTTCGGGCTGATCGACGCGATCGAGAAGTTCGACATCGAACGCGCCATCAAGTTCGAGACCTACGCCATCAGCCGGATCCGCGGCGCGATCATCGACGAGCTGCGGGCGCTGGACTGGATCCCGCGCTCCGTGCGGCAGAAGGCGAAGGCGGTCGAGCGGACGTACGCGACGCTGGAGGCCCGGCTGCGGCGGACGCCGAACGAGCCCGAGGTGGCGGCCGAGATGGGCATCGCCATCGAGGACCTGCACGCCATCTTCAGCCAGCTCTCGCTCGCCAACGTGGTGGCGCTCGACGAGCTGCTGCACCCCGTGGGCGAGGGCGGCGACCGGCTCAGCCTGATGGACACCCTGGAGGACCACGGCGCCGACGACCCGGTCGAGGTGGCCGAGGACCGCGAGCTGCGCCGCCTGCTGGCGCAGGCCGTGAACACGCTCCCCGAGCGGGAGAAGACGGTGGTGACGCTCTACTACTACGAGGGCCTGACCCTCGCCGAGATCGGCCAGGTGCTCGGGGTGACGGAGAGCCGGGTCAGCCAGATCCACACCAAGTCGGTGCTCCAGCTGCGCGCCAAGCTGTCGGACATCCGGTAGCGGGCCAGGGCTCCGGGAGGGTGCGCCGCGTACGCCCGGCCCGCGCCCCGCGCCCCGGTACACAACCCTCCGCATCGGGCAGGTGCGCGGCACCGTACCGGTGGGATGTAGGGCTCCGTACAGTGGAGGGCGTGCCGAAGATCCGAGCAGCCAGTGTGGCCGAGCACCGTCAGATGCAGCGGGCAGCCCTCCTCGACGCTGCCCGCAGTCTCCTCACCGAGGGAGGCATGGAGGCCCTGACCTTCCCCGCGCTCGCGGCGCGCACGGGCCTCGCGCGGTCCTCGGTGTACGAGTACTTCCGCTCCCGGGCGGCCGTGGTCGAGGCGCTCTGCGAGAGCGACTTCCCGCTCTGGGCCGCCGAGATCGAGGCCGGGATGGCGGTCCGGGACACCGCGGCCGAGCGGATCGAGGCCTATGTGCGCGGCCAGCTCGCCCTGGCCGCCGACCCGCGCCACCGGGCGGTCGCCGCGATCTCCGCGCTGGAACTGGACGACGCGGCCCGTGAGCGCATCCGGGCGGCGCACGGTGCGCTGGTCGGACTGGTGGTCCAGGCCCTGGAGGACCTCGGCCACGAGCAGCCCCGGCTGGCCGCCGCGCTGCTGCAGGGCATCGTCGAGGCGGCCGTCCGCCAGTCGGAGCAGCGGGCGGCGGGCGGCCGGGCCGAGAGCCCCGAGGTGATCGCGGACGCCGCCGTCGCCCTCGCGCTGCACGGTCTCGGCCCGGGCTGATCCGCTCTGCCGGGTCCTGCGGGAGCCGGTCGGTGAGCGGCAGCAGCCGGGCCCGGCCGGTGCCGAACAGGGCCGGCGGATCGAGGTAGCGCCGCCCGCGCAGCAGGCCCCAGTGCAGGCAGGCGCCCTCGGCGCAGTGGCCGCCCCCGGCGGCGAGTCGGCCGATCACACGGCCCGCCGCCACCGCGGTGCCGACCGGGACGGTGCCGTCGACCGGCAGATAGGTGGTCCGCAGTGGCAAGGCCGGGGGAGCGCCCGCCGCCGGATGGGTGACCGTGACCACCGGCCGCCCGGCCACCGGTCCGGCGAACGTCACCACCCCGGGCGCCGCGGCCCGGACCTCCGCGCCGGGCGCGGCGGCCAGATCGACCCCCCGGTGCCCCGCGCTCCAGGGCCGCGCCGGCGTCTCGAAGCGGTGGACCACGGCGCCCGGCCCGCCACCCGGACCGTCCACCGGCCACGCCCGCCCGTCGCCACCGCTCCCGGCATCACCACCACCCCCACCACTCCCGCCACCACCCCCGCTTTCCCCATCACCCCCGCCACCCCCGCCGTCGCGAACACCACGCCCCGCCGCGTGTGCGGGCACCCCGCCCCACCCCGTCGGCAGCAATGCGCCCGGCATCACCGGAACCACCACCAGAGCGACCAGAGCCACCAGAACAGTCAGAACCACCAGCAGCAGCCGTCGGCCGGGCCGCAGCCCGGCCGGAACCCGGGCGGCAGGGGCAGTCGCGCGAGTCGCGCCAGTCGTGCCAGTCATGCCAGTCATGGCGCCGAGGTTCCCCGGCCCGCGCCGGCCCCGCCACCGCTTGCCCGGTTCCTGTGGACAACCGGCCCCTGTGGACGGTGGCCGTCCCTCGAACGGGTGTACCCCGCCGGGTTGACGCGGCCCCAACGGGGCCGTCCGGGTGCCCCGGACCAGGCGTCTCCCCGGCCGCCCGCCGCCCGCGGAGTCGCCCGGCGCTCGGCGCTTCCCGTACACTTCACACGCGACCCGGTCCGCCGGGTCGACTTCGCACGCCCCGCCACCGGTGGACGGAAGCGGCTCCGCCGCCGCCCCCGCCAGGTGCGAGTGCCGCTCGGTCCGCCGAGCCCGGCCGGTCCCCGGACCGCCGGGTGGAAGCGGCTCGGCACGTTCGGGGCGTCAGGCGTGGCTGTCACCTGGCCGCCACGGACAAACCGAGCCTGACCCGGCCGTTCGCACGCGCCGAGCGGGGAGCGCCACCGTGCGCCGACCGCGACGCCGTCGCGCCAGAGCCGGGCGTAACACCTGAGGAGCACGGCCATGGCCGTCGTCACGATGCGGGAGCTGCTGGAGAGCGGCGTCCACTTCGGTCACCAGACCCGCCGCTGGAACCCGAAGATGAAGCGCTTCATCATCACGGAGCGCAACGGCATCTACATCATCGACCTCCTGCAGTCGCTGAACTACATCGACCGCGCCTTCGAGTTCATCAAGGAGACCGTTGCCCACGGCGGCAGCGTCCTCTTCGTCGGCACGAAGAAGCAGGCCCAGGAGGCCATCGCCGAGCAGGCCACCCGCGTGGGCATGCCCTACGTGAACCAGCGCTGGCTCGGCGGCATGCTGACCAACTTCTCGACCGTCTACAAGCGCCTGCAGCGCCTCAAGGAGCTGGGCGAGCTCGACTTCTCGGACGTGGCCGGCTCCGGTCTCACCAAGAAGGAGCTCCTGGTCCTCCAGCGCGAGCACGACAAGCTGGAGAAGACCCTCGGCGGTATCCGCGACATGCAGCGCGTTCCCAGCGCCGTCTGGATCGTGGACACCAAGAAGGAGCACATCGCGGTCGGCGAGGCCCGGAAGCTCAACATCCCGGTCGTCGCCATCCTCGACACCAACTGCGACCCCGACGAGGTCGACTACAAGATCCCGGGCAACGACGACGCGATCCGCTCCGTCACCCTGCTGACCCGCGTGATCGCCGACGCCGTCGCCGAGGGCCTCAAGGCCCGCGCGGGTGTCGCCAAGGGCGACGTCAAGGCCGAGCCGGGCGCCGACCAGCCGCTCGCCGACTGGGAGAAGGACCTCCTGGAGGGCGAGAAGAAGGCCGCCGAGGCCCCCGCCGCCGAGGCTCCCGCCGCCGACGAGGCGCCGGCCGCCGAGGCTCCGGCCGAGCAGGCCTGACGTACCAAGGGTGAGGGGCACCCGCCGGTACGACACCGGTCGGTGCCCCTCTCTCCCGTGCCTGGGCCGAACCACCGGCCCCGGTGCTACCCCACGCAGACACGCGAGACGCGAGAAGAGATTCACACCATGGCGAACTTCACCGCCGCGGACGTCAAGAAGCTCCGTGAGCTCACCGGCGCCGGCATGATGGACTGCAAGAAGGCCCTGGACGAGGCCGAGGGCAACGTCGAGAAGGCCGTCGAGATCCTTCGCATCAAGGGCCAGAAGGGCGTTGCCAAGCGCGAGGGCCGCGACGCCTCCAACGGCGCCGTCGCCGCGCTGATCGCCGAGGACAAGAAGTCCGGCGTCCTGGTCGAGCTGAACTGCGAGACCGACTTCGTCGCCAAGGGTGACAACTTCGTCCAGGTCGCCGACGCGATCGCCACCCACGTCGCCGCCACCGCCCCGGCCGACCTGGACGCCGCCCTCGCCTCCGAGATCGAGGCCGGCAAGACCGTCCAGCAGTTCGTCGACGAGGCCAACGCGACCCTGGGCGAGAAGATCGTCTTCCGTCGCTTCGCGCAGTTCGACGGCGACGGCTACGTCGCGGTCTACCTGCACAAGACCAGCCCCGACCTGCCGCCGGCCGTCGGCGTCCTGGTCGAGCTGGACAAGGAGAACGCCGAGGTCGCCAAGGACGTCGCGCAGCACATCGCCGCCTTCGCGCCGAAGTACCTGTCCCGCGAGGACATCCCGGCCGAGGACCTCGAGAACGAGCGCCGCGTCGCCGAGGCCACCGCTCGCGAGGAGGGCAAGCCCGAGGCCGCCCTGCCGAAGATCGTCGAGGGTCGCGTCACCGGCTTCGTCAAGGAGCACTCCGTCCTGGAGCAGGCCTTCGCGAAGGACAGCAAGAAGACCGTCGCCAAGGTCCTCGAGGAGAACGGCGTCGCCCTCAAGCGCTTCGCCCGCTTCCGCGTCGGCGCCTGAGCCACGTTCCACCCGGGCTTCCGGCCGTAGGCTGGAAACCGCCCCCGCCCGCTGACCAGGGCGGTGGGGAACGCGCCGTACGGGCTCACCCAGCGCCATCCGTCCATGGGCGAGCCGCGTCGGCAGCATGAACGACGAGGAGGCCATTGCCGTGCAGGACACCGAACCGGTTCCCGCGGCAGTGGCCTCCTCGCGTGTACGCGCAGGCCGGGGATCCGCACGTCCGCGCCTGTGAACCAGTAGGTGTAGAAGGAGAAGTCCATGCAGGAGACGCAGGAGACCGCGCAGGACACCCACGACGGCACGCGCCGCCGGGTGCTGCTGAAGCTGTCCGGTGAGGCCTTCGCCGGCGGCGGCGGGCTCGGCGTCGATCCGGACGTCGTGCACGCGATCGCCCGCGAGATCGCCACCGTCGTCCGCGCTGGCACCGAGGTCGCCGTGGTGATCGGCGGCGGGAACTTCTTCCGCGGCGCCGAACTCCAGGTCCGCGGCATGGACCGGGCCCGCTCGGACTACATGGGCATGCTCGGCACCGTGATGAACTGCCTCGCGCTCCAGGACTTCCTGGTCAAGGAGGGCATCGAGACCCGGGTCCAGACCGCCATCACGATGGGCCAGGTCGCCGAGCCGTACCTGCCGCTGCGCGCCGTCCGGCACCTGGAGAAGGGCCGTGTGGTGATCTTCGGCGCCGGTATGGGCATGCCGTACTTCTCCACCGACACCACCGCGGTGCAGCGGGCCCTGGAGATCCACGCCGACATCCTGCTGATGGGCAAGAACGGCGTGGACGGCGTCTACGACGCCGACCCCCGGACCAACCCGGACGCGGTCAAGTTCGACGCGCTGGAGTACTCCGAGGTCATCGCGCGTGACCTCAAGGTCGCCGACCTCACCGCGATCACGCTGTGCAAGGACAACAACCTCCCGATGCTGGTGTTCGAGCTGCTCGCGGAGGGCAATATCGCGCGCGCGGTGAAGAGTGAGAAGATCGGCACACTCATCAGCCAGGATTCTGTCCGGGCCTGAGCAGCAACCAGCCGCACCGGACGGAGCCGCCGCCGCGAGGCCGCGCCGCCGAAACCGGTCGGAACAACCGCAGATGAACCGGACAGGGAGATCACAGTGATCGAAGAGACCCTCCTCGACGCCGAGGAGAAGATGGAGAAGGCCGTCGCCCACGCCAAGGACGACTTCGCCGCCATCCGCACCGGCCGCGCGCACCCGGCGATGTTCGCCAAGATCGTCGCGGAGTACTACGGCGCCGTGACGCCGATCAACCAGCTGGCGTCCTTCTCCGTGCCGGAGCCCCGGATGGCGGTCGTCTCGCCGTTCGACAAGACCGCGCTGAAGGCCATCGAGCAGGCGATCCGCGACTCCGACCTGGGCGTCAACCCGTCGAACGACGGCTCCATCATCCGGGTCGTGCTCCCCGAGCTCACCGAAGAGCGCCGCCGCGAGTTCATCAAGGTCGCCCGCGGCAAGGGCGAGGACGCCAAGGTCTCGATCCGCGCCGTGCGCCGCAAGGCCAAGGACGCCATCGACAAGCTGGTCAAGGACGGCGAGGTCGGCGAGGACGACGGCCGCCGCGCCGAGAAGGAGCTCGACGACACCACGGCCAAGTACGTGGCCTCCGTCGACGAGCTGCTGAAGCACAAGGAAGCCGAGCTGCTCGAGGTCTGATGAACGACGCCCCTGACGCCCCTGGCTACTGGGGCACGTCCGACCAGCAGTACCAGCCGTACCCGCCGTACCAGCCTGCGCAGGGACCCGCCGCCCCTGCGCGGGCTGCCGGCGTACCCGGGCACCCGGCGCAGCAGCCCGGGCCGTACGGTCCGCCGTACGGTGCGAACGACCCCGGCCACCGAACGGGTCACTCCCAGCAGCCTCCGGTGTACTGGGACCCGGACGCGGAGGAGACTCAGGTCATGCCTCCCGTTCCGGCCGACCCGGGCCCGCAGCCCGTGCCCCCGCCCGGGGCCGACCCCGTCGAGGGGCCGGCCCGGGAGGCCGGTCGGCTGAGCGGACCGCTGTTCCGCGACGAGCAGCCCGGGGCGGCGGAGCCGGGTGCGTCGGAGACGGTCGTGCTGCGCGCGATCACCGACGACACCCCGCCGCCCGCCCCCGCGGGCGGGCCGCGCCCCGGCGCGCCGGGCGGACCGGCGGCGGGGCAGCCCTTCGTCGTGCCGTCGTCCCACCCAGGGCAGGAGACACCCGTGGCCCAGGCCGATCCGCAGCCTCAGCCGCCGCAGCGCAAACAGCGCGGCGGCCGCAACCTCCAGGCCGCGATAGGCGTGGGCGTCGGCCTCGGCGCGGTGATCGTCGCCTCGCTGTTCGTCGTCAAGGCCCTGTTCCTGGTCGTGGTGATCGCGGCGGTGTCGGTCGGCGTCTGGGAGCTGACCAGCCGACTGGCCGAGCGCAAGGAGATCAAGGCGCCGCTGGTGCCGCTGGTCGCGGGCGGCATCGCGATGGTCGCCACCGGCTACTGGTCGGGGATCCAGTGGGCGGCGGCCTCGCTGGCGCTCACCGGGCTGGCGGTGATGGTCTGGCGGATGGCCGAGCCGCCGGAGAACTACCTGCGGGACATAACGGCGGGCATCTTCACCGCCTTCTACGTCCCGTTCCTCGCCACCTTCGTGGCGATGATGCTGGCGGCCGACGACGGTCCGCAGCGGATCGTGCTGTTCCTCATCGTCACGGTGTGCAGCGACACCGGGGCGTACGCGGTGGGCTACAAGTTCGGCAGGACCAAGCTGGCGCCGACGATCAGCCCGGGCAAGACCCGCGAGGGCCTGGCCGGCGGCATCGGCCTGTCGATGCTGGCGGGCGCGCTGCTGATGGAGCTGGTCATCGACGGCGGCAGCTGGTGGCAGGGCCTGATCCTGGGCGGCTGCGCGGCGGTCACCGCGACCCTGGGCGACCTGGGCGAGTCGATGATCAAGCGCGACCTGGGCATCAAGGACATGGGCACGCTGCTGCCCGGTCACGGCGGCATCATGGACCGGCTGGACTCGCTGCTGCCGACCGCGCCGGTGGTCTGGCTGCTGCTGGCGGCCTTCGTCGGCAGCTGAGACCGCCACCCCGCGCAC
>NZ_JBHVER010000041.1:23840-46426 GCF_042802195.1 Kitasatospora sp. NPDC057500
ATGTTGGCGCGGGGGCCCGGCGCGGCGGCCCCGCGGGGGGGGTCGGTGTCGGGGGCGGCCGGGGGGGGGGGCCCGGGGACCCCCCCCCCCGGGCCGCGGGCGCCCGCCGGGCCGGGCCCGGGGGCCCCCCGCGCGTCTGCGACACTGGAACAACCATGCCTAAGCCCGGAGAACTCACCTTTGTCGCGCCGCGCGGCGCCAAGCCCCCGCGACACCTCGCCGACCTGAGCCCCGCCGAGCGCAAGGAGGCCGTCGCCGAGCTGGGCGAGCAGCCGTTCCGCGCGAAGCAGCTCTCCAACCACTACTTCGGCCGGATGTCGAACGACCCGGCGAACTGGACGGACATCCCCGCCGCGAGCCGGGAGAAGCTCACCGGGAGCCTGCTGCCCGAGCTGATGTCGGTGGTGCGGCACGTGTCCTGCGACGACGACACCACCCGCAAGACGCTCTGGAAGCTGTTCGACGGCACCCTCGTCGAGTCGGTGCTGATGCGCTACCCGGACCGGGTCACCATGTGCATCAGCTCGCAGGCCGGCTGCGGCATGAACTGCCCGTTCTGCGCCACCGGCCAGGCGGGGCTGACCCGCAACCTGTCCACCGGCGAGATCGTCGAGCAGATCGCCGCCGGGATGCGGGCGCTCAAGGCCGGCGAGATCCCCGGCGGCGAGGCCCGGCTCTCCAACGTGGTCTTCATGGGCATGGGCGAGCCGCTGGCCAACTACAACCGGGTGCTGGCCGCGATCCGCCGGCTGACCGACCCGGCACCGGACGGCTTCGGCCTCTCCCAGCGCGGCATCACCGTCTCCACCGTCGGCCTGGTCCCGGCGATGAACCGGCTCGCCGACGAGGGGCTCAGCTGCCGCCTGGCGCTGTCGCTGCACGCGCCGGACGACGAGCTGCGCGACGAGCTGGTGCCGGTCAACACCCGCTGGAAGGTCGCCGAGGTGCTCGACGCGGCGTGGAACTACGCCGAGAAGTCCGGCCGCCGGATCTCCATCGAGTACGCGCTGATCAAGGACATCAACGACCAGGCGTGGCGGGCCGACCTGCTCGGCCGACTGATCAAGAACCACCGGGTGCACGTCAACCTGATCCCGCTGAACCCCACCCCGGGCTCCAAGTGGACGGCCTCCCGGCCGGAGGACGAGCGCGAGTTCGTCCGGCGGCTCCAGTCGCACGGCGTGCCGACCACGGTCCGCGACACCCGCGGCCAGGAGATCGACGGCGCCTGCGGCCAGCTCGCGGCGGCCGGCTGACGACGGGGGAGCGCGCGGGCCGGCTCCGGGTCAGCGCAGCCCGGCGGCGGCCAGCGCCGCGGTCGCCCCGCCGGTGACCAGCAGGACGGTGCCGGCCATCAGGGTCCGCAGCACGACGGCGCCGAACAGCAGCCGGGGCGCCGCGCCGAGCCGCAGCAGCGCCTCGGCGACGCCCCGGCGGGCGGTGCGCAGTTCGGCCAGCCGGACGGCCACCGCGCCGGCCGTGCAGCCCAGCACCAGGCCGGCCTCGACCGCGGGCAGCACATCGGCGCTGCCGGGCTCGCCGAGCCAGTAGCGGACGGTGGTGAGCACCATCGCCAGCGCCAGGGCGAGGACGGCCAGTGGCGCGCCGAGCCGGCGGGCCTGCGCGGTGAGGCCGCGTCCGGCGAGCAGCCGCAGCGGGGTCGGCCGGCCGAGCGCCAGCAGCCGGCCGGCCCAGCCGAGCAGCGGGCCGGTGAGCAGGGCGAGGCCGAGCGCGGAGGCGGCCCACCCGCCGAGCGCGGCGGTGCTGGTGGTGCCGAGCCCGGCCGGCAGGTGGATCGGGCGGCCGTCGGCCTCGGCGCCGGGGCGCAGTGCGATGAGTTCCAGGGCGAGGCCGCTGACGGCGAGGCCGATCGGCAGGGCGAGCCGCCAGGGGCCGAAGCCGGTCGGTTCGGGCCGGGTTCGGCCGGGCAGCGTCTCGGCGTGCGGGACGGCGCCGGCCGCGGCGAGGCCGGCGGTGAGCGGGACGAGTGCGAGCAGGACCACCGGGGCGGCGGCCGGGAGGGCCACGCCCATGCCGAGTTCGTCGGCGAGCTCGGGCCCGGCGATGTCGTTGCGCAGGACCAGGAAGAGCAGCAGGGTGAGGCCGGCGCCGGTGCCGCAGGCGAGCGCGACCTCGCCGGCGATCAGGGCGCGGATCCGGCGGGCCCCGGCTCCGGCGGTGGTGAGGCCGGTGATCCGTTCGGCCCGCCGGGCGGGCAGCGCTCGGGCGGCGACGGCGGCGAACCAGGCGACCGCGGCCAGCGGCGGCAGGCACCACAGCAGCCGGACCGGCGCGTCGGAGCCGGCGGCCGGGTCGCTCATGGCGCGGCCGAGGGCGCGCAGCAGGAAGGCGGCGACGACCGAGCCGGCCAGTGCGGTCAGCAGCCAGCGGCCGAGGTCGAGGGCCCGGTAGCCGCGGGCCAGGCGGAGGTAGAACACGTCGACCCTCTCAGCGGCCGGCGGCCGGGACGGCGGTGACCCCGGCCGGTCCGGGGGCGGCGGGGCCGCGCGGCACGGGCGTGGCGGGGCCGGTGAGGCGTCCGTCGACGAGGGCGACGGCGCGGTCCGCGTACCGGACGAGCTCGGTGTCGTGGGTGGCCAGCACGAGGGTGAGCTGGTGGGAGCGGGCCGCGCTGGTCAGTATCCGCAGGACCTGGTCGGCGGTCTCGCGGTGCAGCGGCGCGGTGGGGTCGTCGGCGAAGACGACCGGGGGGAGCGGGGCGAGGGCCCGGGCCACGGCGATCCGCTGGCGCTGGCTCTGCACCAGCCGGTCGGGCCTGACCTTGGCGAGGTCGCCGATGTCCAGGCGGTCCAGCCATTCGTCGGCGGCGGTGTGGGCGGCCCTGCCGCCGGCGCCGGCCAGCAGCAGCGGCAGGGCGACGTTCTCCCGGGCGGTCAGTTCGGGCACCAGGTGCGGCTCGGAGCCGACGAAGCCGAAGCGGTCGCGGCGCAGCCGTTCCCGGCCGGCCCGGCCGAGGGTGTGCACCGGGGCGCTGTTGAACCAGACCTCGCCCTCGTCGACCGGGAGCAGTGCGGACAGGCAGCCGAGCAGGGTGCTCTTGCCGGAGCCGCGCGGGCCGGTGACGGCGAGGACCTCGCCCTCCCGCACCCCGATCGAGACGCCGCGCAGCGCGGGGGTGCCGTGATGGGACTTGACGATCCCCCGGGCCCACAGCACGTCGTTGTCAGGAGGGGCCGCTGCCATGAGGTTCCGTCCTGGGGGCCGCAGGGATATGACAGTCGTCAGATTAGAACGATCGGGCCTGGGCGCGGGCGCGGCACACTGCTCCATCCAGGGCAAATCACCCGCAATCAGGCGTGTTTGATCCGAAGAGCGGTGCGAAATCCGGGGAACGCCGCAGGGCGGCCCCGCCGAAGCGGGACCGCCCTGTGACGGAGGGTGGGAAGAAAAGCCGGAGGGTCAGAGCTTCGCCCACGCGTCGGTCAGGCTGGTCCGCAGGATCTGCTCGATCTCGTCGAAGGTCGACTGGTCGGAGATCAGCGGCGGGGCCAGCTGGATGACCGGGTCGCCACGGTCGTCGGCGCGGCAGTACAGGCCGTTGTCGAAGAGGGCCTTCGACAGGAAGCCGTAGAGGACGCGCTCGACCTCTTCGTCGTTGAACGACTCCTTGGTGACCTTGTCCTTCACGAGCTCGATGCCGTAGAAGTAGCCGTTGCCGCGGACGTCGCCGACGATCGGCAGGTCGCGCAGCTTGCTCAGGGTGCCGAGGAACGCGGCCTCGTTGTCGAGCACGTGCTGGTTCAGGCCCTCGCGCTCGAAGATGTCGAGGTTGGCCAGCGCCACCGCGGAGGAGACCGGGTGGCCGCCGAAGGTGTAGCCGTGCAGGAAGGTGTTGTCACCCTTGTAGAACGGCTCGGCGATGCGGTCCGAGACGATCGTGGCGCCGATCGGGGAGTAGCCCGAGGTCATGCCCTTGGCGCAGGTGATCATGTCGGGCTGGTAGCCGAACTTGTCGGCGCCGAACATGGTGCCCAGGCGGCCGAAGGCGCAGATGACCTCGTCCGAGACCAGCAGCACGTCGTGGCGGTCGCAGATCTCGCGCAGGCGCTGGAAGTAGCCGGGCGGCGGCGGGAAGCAGCCGCCGGCGTTCTGCACCGGCTCGACGAAGACGGCGGCGACGGTGTCGGCGCCCTCGTTGAGGATGGCCACCTCGATCTCGTCGGCGCACCAGCGGCCGTAGGCCTCGGGGTCGACCGTGCCGTCGGGGCCCGCGAGGAAGGCCGGGGCGCGGTAGATGTTGGTGTTCGGGGCCTTGTGGGTGCCCGGCACCAGCGGCTCGAACGGGGCCTTCAGGCCCGGCAGGCCGGTGATGGACAGCGCGCCCTGCGGGGTGCCGTGGTAGGCGACGGCGCGGGAGATGACCTTGTACTTGGTCGGCTTGCCGATCAGCTTGAAGTACTGCTTGGCGAGCTTCCAGGCGGTCTCGACGGCCTCGCCGCCACCGGTGGAGAAGAAGACCTTGTTCAGGTCGCCCGGGGCGTAGTTGGCCAGGCGCTCGGCCAGCTCGACGGCCTTCGGGTGGGCGTAGCTCCACACCGGGAAGAAGGCGAGCTCCTTGGCCTGCTTGGCGGCGGCCTCGGCGAGCTCCTCACGGCCGTGGCCGGCCTGGACGACGAACAGGCCGGCGAGGCCGTCGAGGTACTTGCGTCCCTTGTCGTCCCAGACGTAGGTGCCCTCGCCCTTGACGATCGTCGGCACGGGGGAGTTCTCGTACGACGACATGCGGGTGAAGTGCATCCACAGGTGGTCGTAGGCGGTCTTGGAAAGGTCCTTCTGCGCCGGGTCGGCTGTCATCGGGTGCCCCAGGTGTAGGTCTGTTTCCGGAGCTTCAGGTAAACGAAGCTCTCGGTGCTCCGCACGCCGGGAAGCGCGCGGATGCGCTTGTTGATCATTTCGAGCAGGTGCTCGTCGTCCTCGCAGACCAGTTCGGCCAGGAGGTCGAACGAGCCCGCGGTGCAGACGACGTAGTCGACCTCGTCGAGGGCGGCCAGCGCGTCGGCGACGGGTTCGATGTCGCCCTCGACCCGGATTCCGACCATCGCCTGGCGGGTGAAGCCGACGGTGAGCGGGTCCGTGACGGCGACGATCTGCATCACGCCCTGGTCGAGCAGCTTCTGGACGCGCTGCCGCACGGCCGCCTCGGACAGGCCTACGGCCTTGCCGATGGCGGCGTACGGGCGGCGCCCGTCCTCCTGGAGCTGCTCGATGATCGCCTTGGAGGCGGCGTCGAGGGGAACGCTGGCGTTCCGGTCGCGGTTGGCCACGTCGCCACTGTGCCCGATCGGTCCCGTGTTCGCAAGCGCGGCATCTGCTGATTTCGTCGTGATCTTGGAAAACGTATGCGGATTTCATCGCCTCGAAGCCGCAAGCCTGTCGATACCGGCAGTGGTCGGGCTAACCTGGCTGCGGTACGCGCGCGGCCCCGCAGCGCCGCGCGCATTCCGCCGAACCAGTGGACCGCGGCACTTGCGGCGCGGCCACTCGGCGCCCTTCGTCGGCCGGTCGGGTCGACGTACCATGGCGCCGGATTCTGCAACGCCGCAGGCCGAGACCGAGGAGAGACCCGTGAGCGACCTTCGCACGCTGCGCAACTACATCAACGGTGAGTTCGTCGATGCGGCCGACGGCCGCACGCTCGACATCGTCGACCCCACCACCGGCGAGGTCTACGCGACGTCCCCGCTGTCCGGCGCCTCCGACGTGGACGCCGCCATGGACGCCGCCGCGGCCGCGTTCCCGATCTGGCGGGACACCACCCCGAGCACCCGGCAGAAGGTCCTGCTCAAGATCGCCGACGCGGTCGAGGCCCGCGCCGACGAGCTGGTGGACGCCGAGTGTCGCAACACCGGCAAGCCGCGGGCGCTGACCCTCTCCGAGGAGATCGGCCCGATGGTCGACCAGATTCGGTTCTTCGCCGGTGCCGCCCGCCTGCTGGAGGGCAAGGCCGCCGGTGAGTACATGGACGGCATGACCTCGATCGTCCGCCGCGAGCCGGTCGGCGTCTGCGCCCAGGTCGCGCCGTGGAACTACCCGATGATGATGGCGGTGTGGAAGTTCGCCCCGGCGATCGCCGCCGGCAACACCGTGGTGCTGAAGCCCTCCGACACCACCCCGGCCTCCACCGTGCTGCTGGCCGAGATCATCGGCGGCGTGCTGGGCGAGCTGGAGCTGCCGGCCGGCGTCTTCAACGTGATCTGCGGCGACCGCGAGACCGGCCGCCTGATGGTCGAGCACAGCACCCCGGCGATGGCCTCCATCACCGGCTCGGTGCGCGCCGGCATCCAGGTCGCCGAGTCCGCCTCCAAGGACGTCAAGCGCGTCCACCTGGAGCTGGGCGGCAAGGCCCCGGTCGTGGTCTTCGAGGACGCCGACATCGCCGAGGCCGTCGAGGGCATCTCGGTCGCGGGCTTCTTCAACGCCGGCCAGGACTGCACCGCCGCCACCCGCGTGCTGGTGCACGAGTCGATCCACGACGCCTTCGTCGAGGCGCTGGCCAAGGCCGCCGCCGAGACCAGGACCGGTGGCGTGGACGACGAGGACGTGCTCTACGGCCCGCTGAACAACGCCAACCAGCTGAAGCAGGTCTCCGGCTTCATCGAGCGCCTGCCGGAGCACGCCAAGGTCGAGGCCGGCGGCCACCGGGTCGGCGACAAGGGCTTCTTCTACGCCCCGACCGTCGTCTCCGGCCTGCGCCAGGACGACGAGATCATCCAGAACGAGGTCTTCGGCCCGGTCATCACCGTGCAGCGGTTCACCGACGAGGACCAGGCCGTCGGCTACGCCAACGGCGTCGAGTTCGCGCTGGCCTCCTCGGTGTGGACCAAGGACCACGCCCGCGCCATGCGGATGTCGCGCCGCCTGGACTTCGGCTGCGTCTGGATCAACACCCACATCCCGCTGGTCGCCGAGATGCCGCACGGCGGCTTCAAGAAGTCCGGCTACGGCAAGGACCTGTCGTCCTACGGCTTCGAGGACTACACCCGGGTCAAGCACGTCATGACCGCGATCTGATGAGTCGTTGATCGCTTGATCGGGCCATGGGCCCGGGCCTGCACGGGCCCGGGCCCGTGTCTTTGCACCCTGTCGGCGGTTGGCGTGACCGGCTGACAGGATGGACCTCCATTTCGGCCGGGCGAGTCCCTAGCCTTGCCGCATGAGCATCCCCACCGCTGACTCAGCCGCCGGCCAGGCCGTCAAGGCCGCCGACCGCGCGCACGTCTTCCACTCGTGGTCCGCCCAGGCGCTGATCGACCCCCTCGCGGTGGCCGGCGCCGAGGGCTCGTACTTCTGGGACTACGACGGCAACCGCTACCTCGACTTCTCCTCCCAGCTGGTCAACACCAACATCGGCCACCAGCACCCGAAGGTGGTCGCGGCGATCCAGGAGCAGGCGGCGAAGCTCTGCACCATCGCCCCCGGCTTCGCGGTCGAGTCGCGCAGCGAGGCCGCCCGGCTGATCGCCGAGCGCACCCCGGGCGACCTCGACAAGATCTTCTTCACCAACGGCGGCGCCGAGGCCAACGAGAACGCCATCAGGCTGGCCCGGCTGCACACCGGCCGGCAGAAGGTGCTCTCCACCTACCGCTCGTACCACGGCGCCACCGCCAACGCGATCGCCCTGACCGGCGACCCGCGCCGCTGGGCCAACGAGACCGGCGTCTCCGGCATCGTGCACTTCTGGGGCCCCTACCCGTACCGCTCCAACTTCCACGCCGAGAACGAGGCGCAGGAGTGCGAGCGCGCGCTGGCCCACCTGGAGCAGGTGCTCGCCTTCGAGGGACCCGGCACGGTCGCGGCGATCATCCTGGAGACCGTGGTCGGCACCGCGGGCGTCCTCGTCCCGCCGCCCGGCTACCTGGCCGGCGTGCGGGAGGTCTGCGACCGCTACGGCATCGTCTTCATCCTCGACGAGGTGATGGCCGGCTTCGGCCGCACCGGCGAGTGGTTCGCCGCCGACCACTGGGGCGTCACCCCCGACCTGCTCACCTTCGCCAAGGGCGTCAACTCCGGCTACGTCCCGCTCGGCGGCGTGGCGATCAGCGCCGAGATCGCCGCCACCTTCGCGGAGCGGCCCTTCCCCGGCGGCCTCACCTACTCCGGCCACCCGCTGGCCTGCGCCTCCGCAGTGGCGACCCTCAACACGATGGCCGAGGAGGGCATCGTCGAGAACGCCAGGCACATCGGCGAGACCGTCCTCGGCCCCGGCCTGCGCGAACTGGCCGAGCGCCACCCGTCCGTCGGCGAGGTGCGCGGGCTCGGCGTCTTCTGGGCGCTCGACCTGGTCCGCGACCGCGCCACCCGCGAGCCGCTGGTGCCGTACAACGCGGCCGGCGCCGCCAACGCGCCGATGGCCGAGCTGGCCGCCGCCTGCAAGCAGCGGGGGCTGTGGCCGTTCGTCAACATGAACCGCTTCCACGTCGTCCCGCCGTGCACCGTCACCGAGGAGGAGGCGAAGACCGGCCTCGCCGTCCTCGACGAGGTGCTGTCGCTCACCGACGCGCACACCGTCTGACACCCCGACCGGACGGCCCCGGGCGCTCCCCCCGTGCGCCCGGGGCCGTTCCACGCCCCGGAGGCCCCACCATGCCCAGCACCACCCAGACCCGCCGCCCGAGCGGGGCCCGCCGGCCGAGCCGCCGCCGGGTGCTCGGCGCCACCGCCGGACTGTTCGGGACCGCCGCCCTGACCGGCTGCGGCATCCCGTCCGCCTACGTGGACGAGGACCGCCGCTCCGCCCCCGACCGCTCGGAGGGCGAGAAGCGGCTGGGCTTCTCCAACTGGACCCAGTACATCGACACCGACGACGACGGCGGGCGCCCCACCCTGGACGACTTCACCGAGCGGACCGGGATCGAGGTCACCTACACCGAGGACATCAACGACAACGACGAGTTCTTCGGCAAGATGGGGCCGGTGCTCACCCAGGGCACCGACCCCGGGCGCGACCTCATGGTGGTCAGCGACTGGATGGTCGGCCGGTACATCGGGCTCGGCTGGGTGCAGAGCATGGACCGGGCCAACCTGCCCAACGTCGCCGCGCAACTGGACCCCCAGCTCGCCGACCCGGCGGTCGACCCGGGGCGCCGGCACAGCGTGCCCTGGCAGTCCGGGATCACCGGCATCGCCTACAACCGCAAGGAGCTCGGCCGCGAGCTGAAGTCCGTCTCCGACCTCTGGGCACCCGACCTGAAGGGCCGGGTGACCCTGTTCGCCGGCCTGGACGAGGCGCTCGGCCTGCTGATGCTCTCGCAGGGCGCCGACATCACGGCCTTCACCGAGGACGACGCGCACCGGGCGATGGACCTGGTGCAGCGGATGGTCGACGGCCGGCACGTCCGCCGGTTCACCGGCAACGACTACACCGGTGACCTGGCCTCCGGCGCCGCGCTGGCCTGCCAGGCGTACTCGGGCGACGCCGTCCAGCTGACGGCCGAGAACCCGGACATCGCCTTCGTGGTGCCCGAGGAGGGCGGCGAGCTCTGGGCCGAGAGCCTGCTGATCCCCAACCGGGCCGCGCACAAGCGCAACGCCGAGCTGCTGATCGACCACTACTACCGGCCCGAGGTGGCCGCCGAGCTGGCCTCCGCCGTGCAGTACATCTGCCCGGTGCCGGCCGCCCGCGAGGTGCTGGCGGCCAGCGGGGACCGGGAGAAGGCCGAGCTGGCGGAGCACCCGCTGGTCTTCCCGACCGATGAGATGCGCGGTCGGCTGCGCACCATGCGCGACGTCACCTCCGCCGAGCGGCCCGGCCTGCACAAGGTGTGGACCCGCATCACCGGCGTCTGACCCGCAACCGCCCGCCCGCTACCGGCGAACGGCGTCCAGCGCGAGCAGGGCGACGTGCAGCGAGAGGCAGGACTCCACCTGGTCGAGGTCGACCCCGAGGATCCGCTCGACCTTGTGCAGCCGGTCGTAGAAGGACGGCCGGGACAGGTGCGCGGCGTCCGCGGCGGCCGACTTGTTCCGCCCCTGCTCCAGGTAGATCCGCAGCATCTGCACCAGCTGGCCGTTGTGCTCGGCGTCGAAGGCGAGCAGCGGGCCGAGCTCCCGTTCGACGTAGGTCTGCAGCCGGGCGTCGTCGCGCAGCAGGTGCAGCAGACCGCGCAGCCGCACGTCGGGCAGCCGGTAGTACGACGCCGTCCGGCCGCCGGGCACGTCGTGCAGCGCGGCGTCGGCGACCTGGGTGGCCTCCAGCAGGGTGCGCCGGGCGTCGCGGACCGAGCCCACCGAGGAGCCGACCGCGACCACCGGCGCCGGCGCGGCGGGGTCCCTGGCCGCCTCGGCGGCCAGCCGGCGCAGCGCCGCGGCGAAGGCGTCCAGCGCGGCGTGCTCGTCCTGCTGGGGGCCGAGCGTGATCAGCACGCCGACGCCGTCGTCGTCCAGCGCGCCGACCAGCGCGGAGAGCCGGCAGGCGCGCACGGCACTCGCGGCCAGCTCGGTGAAGTCGCGCAGCCGGGCCTGCGCCTCCAGCGCGGCGGGGATCGGGCCGCGCCGCTGGCGCAGCACCGCGCCGACCAGCCGCCTGCCCTCCAGCGGGACGCCGAGCGCCTGGGCGCGCAGCGCCACCTCGGAGACGGTCAGCGCGTGGGTGAGGATGCCGGAGAGCAGGGTGCGGTGGGTCTGGCGCTCCAGGCTCTCGCGGTCGCGGACCACCAGCCGGTTGAGCGCCAGCGCGGAGGCACCGCGCTCCAGCAGCATGGTGAACGGGTGCGGGCCGCCCTCCGGCAGCGGCCCCGGCTCCTGCACCAGGACCAGCCGCCCCCAGTCCTGGCCGCGGGCGCCGACCGTGGTGACCAGCCAGCCGCTGCGCGGGTCGTGGCCGGTGCGCCCGGGCGGGCGGACCCCGCGCGAGCGGCGCTCCCAGTCCTCCAGCAGCTCGGTCTCGGGCCGCCCGGCGGGGTCGTGGGCGAGCACCTGGTGGGCGAGGTTCTCCAGGACGACCGGGGCGCCGGCGAGGCGGGCCACCTGGCGGACCACCTCGGCCGGTTCGGCGCCCTCCACGACCAGCTCGTTGAAGACCTGGTGGATCGCCTCGGAGGTGCGCAGCTGCTCCAGCTGGGCGTTGACCACCAGGGCGTGCACCGCCTCGGTGACGGTGACGAAGCGCAGCTCGCGGCGGAGCGCGATCAGCGGCAGGCCGCGCTGCTCGGCGGCGTGCACCAGGGCGCGCGGCAGGGTGTCGAAGTAGCGCCGGCCGAACTCGATGACCAGCCCGGCCACCCCGATGTCGGCGAGTTCGCGCACGTACCGGGCCAGGCCCTCGCGGTCCTCGGGGAGCGCGATGCCGGTGCTCAGCACCAGCTCGCCGCCCTGCAGCATGCCCGCGACGTCGGGCAGCTCGCTGACGTGCACCCAGCGGACCGGGCGTTCCAGGTGATCGCCGCCGGCCACCACCTGGGGCAGGCCGCGGCGCATCACCTCCAGGTCGAGCACACGGGCGACGGTGGGGAGCATCGCGGCCTCCAGGGTTCAGAGTGTCAGGGAAATCATCCATCGCGGCGACGACCTGTTGCCCTGCCCGACGCCTTGCACCCTGTAAGGCGCTTCACGCCGAGATTGTCGCAGTGACCCTTGTCACGCCCCGGCGGTAACGGGCATGGTCAGCGGGTCGGCAGTGGCGAGACCCGGACGTCACCGGTGATCAACCGGCTGCACGCCCCGCACCGCACCCAGCGCCCCGCGCCCGGCCCGTACGTCCGGGCGGCCGGACGGCGCCGGTGCGGGCCCTCGGCCCGTCGGCACGTGCAGCACGGCGGGGCCGGCGCGGCCGTCCGTGCGGCACACGAACCACCGGGACTTGGAGGAAGACATGGACCTGACCGACTTCGGCGCGGGCGCGCAGTACATCGCGGGCCGGTGGAGCCGGGGGATCGGCGCTCCCTTCCAGGTCGTCAACCCGGCCGACGGCAGCGTCGTCGAGGAGGTCGCCCTGGCCTCCACCGGACAGGTCGACGAGGCGGTGGCCGCCGCCCGGGCCGCCCTGCCCGAGTGGGCCGGTGCCACCCCCGGCGCCCGTTCCGAGGCGCTGACCCGGCTGGCCGGCGTCCTCACCGGAGCGGCCGCCGACCTCGCCCGGGTCGAGACCGCGCAGACCGGCAAGCCGGTCAAGCTCTCCACCGAGTTCGACGTCCCCGGCACCATCGACAACACCGCCTTCTTCGCCGGGGCCGCCCGCAACCTGGAGGGCCGGGCGGCGGGCGAGTACTCCGGCGACCACACCTCCTACGTGCGGCGCGAGGCGATCGGCGTCGTGGGGTCCGTCTCACCCTGGAACTACCCGCTGCAGATGGCCGCCTGGAAGATCCTCCCGGCCGTCGCGGCCGGCAACACCGTCGTCCTCAAGCCGGCCGAGCTGACCCCGCTGACCTCGCTGATGTTCGCCCGGGCCTGCACCCTGGCCGGTATCCCGGACGGCGTGGTCAACGTCGTCACCGGCGACGGGCGGACCGCCGGGGAGCACCTGGTCTCGCACCCGGACGTCGCGATGGTCTCCTTCACCGGCTCCACCGCGGTCGGCAGGCGGGTCGCCGAACTCGCCACCGCGACCGTCAAGCGCACCCACCTGGAACTCGGCGGCAAGGCCCCGTTCGTGGTCTTCGACGACGCCGACCTGGACGCCGCCGTGCACGGCGCGGTCGCCGCCTCGCTGATCAACGGCGGCCAGGACTGCACCGCCGCCACCCGCGCCTACGTCCAGCGCCCGCTCTACGACGCCTTCGTGGCCGGGGTGGCCGAGCTGTACGCCGCGATCCGGCTGGGCGACCCGCTCGACCCGCGGACCGACCTCGGACCGCTGGTCTCCTTCACCCACCGCGACCGGGTGGCCGGCTTCGTCGAGCGCGCCCGCGGCTACGCGACCGTGGTCACCGGCGGCGGCTCCCCCGGGAAGGGCCACGACGGCACCGACCTCACCCGCGGCGCCTACTACCGCCCCACCCTGATCACCGGTGCCGCCCAGGACAGCGAGGTCGTCCAGGGCGAGATCTTCGGCCCGGTCCTGGCCGTGCTGCCCTTCGACAGCGACGACGAGGGCCTGCGACTGGCCAACGACACCCCCTACGGGCTGGCCGCCTCGGCCTGGACCGGCAATGTGCACCGCTCGCTGCGCGCCACCCGGGAGATCGCGGCGGGCTGCGTCTGGGTCAACGACCACATCCCGATCATCAGCGAGATGCCGCACGGCGGCTACAAGTCCTCCGGCTACGGCAAGGACATGTCGCAGTACTCGCTGGACGAGTACACCCAGGTCAAGCACGTCATGTTCGACACCACCGCGGTCGCCCGCAAGGACTGGCACCGCACCGTCTTCGGAGACAGATAACCGGACCGGGTGGACCCCCACACCCCTTCGCCCCCCAGGAGGCCCGTCCCATGGCGTTCAACGAGCTCACCGACGGACTGTCGGAACCGGTCCGAAAGGCCTGGGAACGCAGTCTGACCAGTGGCCGGGCCGCCCTCAGCCGGCGCACCGTGCTGCGCGCCGCAGCCCTCACCGCCGGCGCGGGCTCACTGGCCGCCTGCGGCATCCCGCCGGCCAGGAACACCAACGGGACCGGTGACTCCACCGCGAACGCCGCCGAGGACCTCTCGGAGAGCGAGCGGGAGGTCAACTTCTCCAACTGGCCGCTCTACATCGACGCCGACGAGAACGACAAGGAGAAGCACGGCACCCTGGAGGCCTTCACGGCCGCCACCGGCATCAAGGTCAGGTACACCGAGGACGTCAACGACAACGTCGAGTTCTTCGGCAAGGTCAAACCGCAGCTCGCGGCCGGCCAGGACACCGGCCGCGACCTGATGGTGCTCACCGACTGGATGGCCGCCAGGATGATCCGCCTCGGGTGGGCGCAGAAGCTCGACCCGGCCAACGTCACCACCGCCATCACCACCATCGACTCCCGCTTCCGCGCCCCGGACTGGGACCCGGGCCGGCTCTACAGCTACCCGTGGGCCGGCATCCAGGTGGTCGTCGCGTACAACAGGAAGGCCACCAAGGGGAAGGAGGTCACCAGCGTCGCCCAGCTGCTGGAGGACCCCGACCTCAAGGGGCGGGTGACCTTCCTGTCCGAGATGCGCGACAGCATCGGCATCACCCTGCTGGACATGGGCAAGGACCCGGCGAAGTTCACCGCCGACGACTACGCGGCCGCCGTCGCCCGGCTGCAGAAGGCCGTCGACAACAAGCAGATCCGCCGCTTCACCGGCAACGACTACGGCCAGGAGCTCTCCTCCGGCGACATCGCCGCCTGCGTCGCCTGGGGCGGCGACCTGATCCAGCTGCGCGCCGACAACCCCGACATCGAGTTCGTCATTCCCGAGAAGGGCTTCGTGAGCAGCACCGACAACCTGCTCGTCCCGGCCAAGGCCCAGCACAAGACGAACGCCGAGAAGCTGATCGACTTCTACTATCAGCCGAAGATCGCGGCGCAGCTGACCGCGGGCATCGGCTTCGTCTCCGCCGTCAGCGGCATGCCGGAGGAACTGGCCGCCATCGCCCCCGACAGCGCGGCCAACCCGCTGGTCGTCCCCACCCCCGAGATGGCGGCCAAGGCGCACGTCTTCCGGACCCTCACCGAGGCCGAGGAGAGCGACTTCGAGGAGAAGTTCTCCAAGCTCATCGGCGCCTGACCCCCCACCGACGGCAGAGAAAACCAGAGAGACACCACCCATGACAGAGCAGCAGAGCTCCGCGGCCGCCGGCGGCGACGTCCGCCTCACCGGCATCGGCAAGACCTACGGCTCCTTCACCGCCGTCCACCCGCTGGACCTGACCGTCCCCCAGGGCTCCTTCTTCGCCCTGCTCGGCGCCTCGGGCTGCGGCAAGACCACCACCCTGCGGATGATCGCCGGCCTGGAGGAGCCCACCACCGGCACCGTCCTGATCGGCGGCCAGGACGTCACCGGGCTCCCCCCGTACAAGCGGCCGGTGAACACCGTCTTCCAGAGCTACGCGCTCTTCCCGCACCTCGACATCTTCGAGAACGTCGCCTTCGGCCTGCGCCGCCGCGGCCGCAAGGACGTCAGGAAGCAGGTCGACGAGATGCTCGAACTCGTCGAACTCGGCCAGTACGCCCGCCGCAAGCCGCACCAGCTCTCCGGCGGCCAGCAGCAGCGCGTCGCCGTCGCCCGCGCGCTCATCAACCACCCCCAGGTGCTGCTCCTCGACGAGCCGCTCGGCGCCCTCGACCTCAAACTCCGCCGCCAGATGCAGCTGGAGCTCAAGCGGATCCAGACCGAGGTCGGCATCACCTTCGTGCACGTCACCCACGACCAGGAGGAGGCCATGACCATGGCCGACACCATCGCGGTGATGAACGGCGGCCGGGTCGAGCAGCTCGGCGCCCCCGCCGAGCTCTACGAGAACCCCGCCACCACCTTCGTGGCCAACTTCCTCGGCCAGTCCAACCTGCTGGCCGCCGAGGTCACCGGCGCCGCCGGCGAGGACCTGCTGCTCACCGCCGCCGGTGCCCGGCTCGCCGTCCCCAAGGCCCGCTGCGCCACCGGCGCCACCCGGGTGCACCTGGGCGTGCGGCCGGAGAAGATCACCATCGAGCACGGCTCCGCCGAGGTCGCCGACGGCCGCAACCGGCTGGCCGGCACCGTCGTCGACTCCAGCTTCATCGGCGTCTCCACCCAGTACCTGGTCCGCACCGACGGAGGCCAGGAGGTCACCGTCTTCGAGCAGAACATGGAGCGCGACGCCCGGATCGTCCCCGGCGCCCCCGTCGTCCTGCACTGGAACCCGGCCCACTCCTTCGCCCTGGACGCCGCCCAGGCGATCGACGCGGGCACCGGGGAGGCCGCCGCATGACCACCACCACCCCCGCCGCGCCACCCGAGGTCGTCCCCCTCCCCGCCGCCGCCCCCAGGTCCCGGCGCCGGCTCACCCCGTACTGGCTGCTGCTGCCCGGCATCGCCTGGCTGGTCGTCTTCTTCGCGGTGCCGATGGTCTACCAGGCCTCCACCTCGCTGCAGACCGGCTCGCTGGAGGACGGCTTCCGCGTCACCTGGCACATCGCCACCTACTGGGACGCCCTGGCCGAGTACAAGTGGCACTTCCTCCGCTCGTTCGGCTACGCCGCCACCGCCACCGTGCTCTGCCTCGCCGTCGGCTACCCGCTCGCCTACACCATCGCCTTCAAGGTGAGCCGGCGCTGGCGCAGCGTGCTGCTGATCCTGGTCATCGCGCCGTTCTTCACCAGCTTCCTGATCCGCACCCTCGCCTGGAAGACCATCCTCTCGGACGGCGGCCCGGTGGTCGGCGCGCTCGACGCCCTGCACGTCCTCGACGTCACCGCCGCCCTCGGCCTCACCGAGGGGGACCGGGTGCTCGCCACCCCGCTCGCCGTGGTGTGCGGCCTCACCTACAACTTCCTGCCGTTCATGATCCTGCCGCTGTACACCTCGCTGGAGCGGATCGACCCGCGCCTGCACGAGGCCGCCGGCGACCTCTACGCCCGTCCGTTCACCACCTTCCGCAAGGTGACCTTCCCGATCTCGCTGCCCGGCGTGGTCGCCGGCACCCTGCTCACCTTCATCCCCGCCTCGGGCGACTACATCAACGCCCAGCTGCTGGGCTCGCCGAGCGAGCAGATGGTCGGCAACGGCATCCAGAAGCAGTTCCTGAACGTGCTCGACTACCCCACCGCGGCCGCGCTGAGCTTCATCCTGATGGCCCTGATCCTGGGCATCGTGACGGTCTACATGCGCAAGGCCGGGACGGAGGAACTGGTCTGATGTCCCGAGTGATCGCCTGGATCCGCCGCAACCTGGTGGTGCTGGCCGGACTGCTGGCCCTCGCCTACCTGGTGCTCCCCAACCTCGTCGTCCTGGCCTTCTCGTTCAACAAGCCGGTCGGCAAGTTCAACTACGAGTGGAACGAGTTCTCCACCGACGCCTGGACCGACCCCTGCGGCGTGGCCGACATGTGCCAGTCGCTCTCGCTCAGCCTGCGGATCGCGGTCGCCGCCACCATCGGCGCCACCGTCCTCGGCACCCTGGTCGCCTTCGCGCTGGCCCGCTACCGCTTCCGCGGCAAGGCGGCCACCAGTGCGATGATCTTCCTGCCGATGGCGATGCCCGAGGTCGTGATGGCCGCCTCGCTGGGCACCCTCTTCCTCAACATGCGCATCCCGTTCGGCTTCACCACCATCCTCATCGCGCACATCATGTTCTGCCTCAGCTTCGTGGTGACGGCGGTCAAGGCCCGCGTGATGAGCATGGACCCGAGGCTCGAACAGGCCGCCCAGGACCTCTACGCCACCCCCGCCCAGACCTTCCTGCGGGTCACCCTGCCGCTGGCCGCCCCCGGCATCGCGGCCGGCGCGCTGCTCAGCTTCGCGCTCTCCTTCGACGACTTCATCATCACCCAGTTCAACTCGGGCCCGACCACGGTCACCTTCCCGATGTTCGTCTGGGGCGCCTCGCAGCGCGGCATCCCGGTCCAGGTGAACGTCATCGGCACCGCGATGTTCATCGCCGCCGTCGTTCTCACCATCGGCGGCCAGTGGCTGGGGAACCGCCGCAAGGCCACCGCCTGACCGACCCGGCCGCCCGCCCGGCGTACCGTCGGGAGGCGGCCGACCGACCACCACCAATGTGCAGAAAGTGGCTGATAATGCATGGACTCCGCCCGCGCACTCAGTGACGCCAGGCCCACCCCCTTCTGGCTGGAGGACCCGGGCCGGCCGACGGCACTGCCCACCCTCGTCGGCGACACCCGTTGCGACCTGCTGGTCGTCGGCGGCGGCTACTCCGGCCTCTGGACCGCCCTGATCGCCAAGGAGCGCGACCCCTCGCTGGACGTCGTCCTGGTCGAGGGCCAGGAAGTGGGCTGGGCCGCGTCCGGGCGCAACGGCGGATTCTGCGCGGCCAGCCTCACCCACGGCTTCGGCAACGGCCTGCAGCGCTGGCCCGCCGAACTCGGGCAGCTGGAGCGCCTCGGCGTCGCCAACCTGGACGGCATCGAGGCCACCCTGGAACGCCACGGCATCGACGCCGAGTGGGAGCGCACCGGCGAGATCGACATCGCCACCCAGCCGCACCAGCTCGACGAACTGCACGAGATGGCCGAGGCCGTCGGCCGCTACGGCCTCGACATCACCGTGCTCGACCGCGACGAACTGCGCGCCCAGGTCGACTCCCCGACCTTCCTCGGCGGGGTCTGGGACAAGGACGGCGTCGCCATGGTCCACCCGGCCAAGCTGGCCTGGGGCCTCAAGCAGGCCTGCCTGGACCAGGGCGTGCGGATCCACGAGCACACCCCGGCGAGCGCCCTGCGCGAGCACGGCGCCGGCATGGCCGTGCGCACCCCCTACGGACGGGTCCTCGCCGGCAAGGTCGCGCTCGGCACCAACGCCTTCCCGTCCCTGCTCAAGCGGGTCCGGCCGTACGTCGTCCCGGTGTACGACTACGCGCTGATGACCGAGCCGCTCACCGCCGAACAGCTCGCGGCCGTCGGCTGGCACGGCCGCCAGGGACTGAGCGACAGCGCCAACAAGTTCCACTACTTCCGGCTCTCCGCCGACAACCGGATCCTCTGGGGCGGCTACGACGCCGTCTACCGCTTCGGCGGGCACGTCCGGCACGAGTACGACCAGCGGCCGGAGACCTTCCGCACCCTGGCGCGGAACTTCTTCCAGTGCTTCCCCCAGCTGGAGGGCCTGCGCTTCACCAACGCCTGGGGCGGTGCCATCGACACCTGCAGCAGGTTCTCCGCCTTCTTCGACACCGTCCACCAGGGCCGGGTCGCGTACGCCGCCGGCTTCACCGGCCTCGGCGTCGGCGCCACCCGGTTCGGCGCCGAGGTGATGCTCGACCTGCTCTCGGGGGAGCGCACCGAGCGCACCGAACTGGAGATGGTCCGCCGCAAGCCGCTGCCGTTCCCGCCCGAGCCGGTCCGCTGGGCCGGCATCGGGATCACCACCCGTTCCCTGGAGCACGCCGACCGCACCGGCGGGCGGCGAAACCTCTGGCTGCGCACCCTCGACCGGATGGGGCTCGGCTTCGACAGCTGAACCCCGGCCGCCGAGGTCCCGGGTGCGGTGGTGGCGCGAACCGTGCAGACGCGAACCGTGTAAGAGAGACCCGCCGTCCGCCTCTCGTTGGTGACGGCGGGTCCCAGCGTGTCCCGCCGCCACCGAACGCACCGACGCGCAGAGCGGGGACCGCACATGGAGATCACCGGACTCGACTGGCTGGCACGGACCGCACCCGACCCGGCGGCCTTCCGGGAGCAGTGGGAACACACCGGCGCCGGTCTGGCGCTGCTCCCCGCCGGACGGCACTGGGACGTCCTCTCCGTCCCCGGCCGGCTCGGCCGCCCGGCCCTCGACCTCTTCGGTGCCGGTGCCCGAGGACCGGTGCTCGCCGACTTCGGCGACGAGTACATCGGCTTCCTGGTGCCCGCCGGCACCGCCGCCCGCTGGATCGGCACCGGCGTGCGCTGCGCGGGGGAGGGCACCTGGATCGTCGTCCCCCGCCCCGGCCACCGCGGCCGGGGCGTGCGCTGGCTCGTCCCGCCCGACGGCACCGGACGGCTCAACGACCCGGTCCTCCTGGAACTCGCCCTGCACGAGGCGGCCGCCGCGCTCGGCGACTGGTGACCGCCCGGCCCGCGCCGGAGCGCCGGGCGCGCCGCCGCCGACGGCGCGCCAGACTGGAGGGGTGACCACCGCCCCGGACGCCGTCGGCCCCTCCCTCCACCCGGGCCCGGCCCAGCTGCGCCTCGTCGAACTGGCCCGGCCCGCGTGCGAGCGGCACGGGCTCGCCCTCGCCGGCGGGCACGCGCTGCGCGCCCACGGCGTCGCGGCCTGCGACCAGGACGGGCTCACGCTGGTGGCGGCCGGCGCCACCGACCTGCCACGGGCCGCCGCCGACCTGGCCGCCGCCTACCGCGCGGCGGGCGGCGGCGTCGCGGAGCGCCCCGGTACACCGCGGCTGGAGCAGCTCTCGGTGCGGCTCGTCCTGGGCGGACGGGCGCACACCGTCGAACTGCGCAAGGAGCCGCTGGGCCACCGTCCGGTCCGGATCGACCTCGACGGGCCGGACGGCACCCCGGCAGCGGTGGACGTGGTCGCCCTGGAGGACGCCGCCGCCCTCACCACCGCACTGCTCGTCGACCGCGCCCTGCCGCGCGACCTGATCGACGCGCACGCGCTCACCGCCTGCTACCGCGAGGGCGAACTGCTCGCCCTGGCCACCGGCCTGGACACCGAGTTCCAGCCCACCGCGCTCGCCGAACGGCTGGAGACGCTGGCCGAGACCGCCGACGGCCGGTTCCGGGCCCGCGGCCTGCCCGCCGAGGAGGTCGACGACCTGAAGCGGTGGGCACTGGCCTGGGCCCAGGACCTCCGGCTGGACCTGCTGGAGACCCAGGAGGCGGAGGACGGCCTGCACGACCCCTATCTGGAGGACCAGGAGGCCGCCGCCGACGACCTGTAAGGCTGAATCCCCGATCCCCGTCAGCCTGTTCGTTGAGACCGCCGGGACCAGCCAGCAGACTGGACGGGTGAGCGCGGTAGCCCCGTGACCCCGCCGCCCGTCCCGTACGGGTGGCGCCACACCAGGGACCGGTGGCGTCAGGCCGCCCGGACTTCGGAGGCAGACGGACCTTGAGCAAGCACATCACCCACTGGATCGGCGGCCGGCCGGTCGCCACCGCCGGCGCCGCGCCCCGCCGCGGTGACATCTTCGACCCGGCCACCGGCCAGGTCACGGGCCAGGTCGACTTCGCGGAGGTCGCGGAGGTCGACCAGGCGGTCGCCGCCGCCGCCTCGGCCTTCACCGAGTGGCGTACCGCCTCGGTCGCCAAGCGCGCCACGGTGCTCTTCGCCTTCCGCGAGCTGCTCAACGCCCGCAAGGACGAACTGGCGTCGATCATCGTCTCCGAGCACGGCAAGGTGCACTCGGACGCGCTCGGCGAGATCGCCCGCGGCCTGGAGGTCGTCGAGTACGCCTGCGGCATTCCGCAGCTGCTCAAGGGCGGCTACACCGAGCAGGCCTCGACCGGCGTCGACGTCTACTCGATCCGCCAGCCGCTCGGCCCGGTCGCGATCATCTCGCCGTTCAACTTCCCGGCCATGGTGCCGATGTGGTTCTTCCCGATCGCCATCGCGGCGGGCAACACCGTCGTCGTCAAGCCGTCCGAGAAGGACCCCTCCGCCGCCGACTTCCTCGCCCGGCTGTGGAAGGAGGCAGGCCTGCCCGACGGTGTCTTCAACGTCGTGCACGGCGACAAGGTCGCGGTGGACCGCCTGCTGGAGCACCCCGACATCAAGTCGGTCAGCTTCGTCGGCTCCACCCCGATCGCCCGCTACGTCTACGAGACCGGCACCCGCTACGGCAAGCGCGTCCAGGCGCTCGGCGGCGCCAAGAACCACATGCTGGTCCTGCCCGACGCCGACCTCGACCTGAGCGCCGACGCCGCCGTCAACGCAGGCTTCGGCGCGGCCGGCGAGCGCTGCATGGCCGTCTCCGTCCTGGTCGCGGTCGACCCGATCGGCGACGAGCTGGTCGAGAAGATCAAGCAGCGGATGGCCACCCTCACCGTCGGCCCCGGCTGCAACGGCGAGTCCGAGATGGGCCCGCTGGTCACCGGCCAGCACCGTGACAAGGTCACCTCCTACGTCGAGTCCGGCCTCGCCGACGGCGCCGAGCTGGCCGTCGACGGCCGCAAGCACCCGGTCACCGCCGAGGACCGCGACGGCACGCCCACCGCGGACGGCTTCTGGCTCGGCCCCACGCTCTTCGACCGCGTGAAGCCCGGTATGTCCGTCTACACCGACGAGATCTTCGGCCCCGTCCTCTCCGTGGTGCGGGTCGCCTCCTACGAGGAGGGCCTCGCCCTCATCAACGCCAACCCGTACGGCAACGGCACCGCCATCTTCACCAACGACGGCGGCGCGGCCCGGCGCTTCCAGTACGAGGTCGAGGTCGGCATGGTCGGCATCAACGTGCCGATCCCGGTCCCGGTCGCCTACTACTCCTTCGGCGGCTGGAAGGCCTCGCTGTTCGGCGACACCCACGCGTACGGCCAGGACGGCGTGCAGTTCTTCACCCGCGGCAAGGCGGTCACCCAGCGCTGGCTGGACCCGTCGCACGGCGGCATCAACCTCGGCTTCCCGACCAACAGCTGAGTCCGTAACCCGACCCGGGCCGGCCCGCGTACCCGTGGGCCGGCCTGCGGCGTGTCCGGGAGTTTGCCCGCCGTTTGCCTTCGGCGGGGTTCCGGCGTAGTGTTCTCTAGTCGCTCGACAGGGAGCACCGGACACGCATCTGCGCGGACGGTCCCGGAGCGGCCAATCTCTGGAAATACCAACGCCGCCCCGCTCGGGGTTTATTTGGCGTGTGCATTTTTGGAAATTGCGGCCGGATTCGCTTTTCGGAGCGGGGATCGGTTAGAGTTTGAAACGTCGGACGGGGCGTCAAGCCGCTGAAGACGCCAGCGAGTTGGATGAAGGAAGCGCCGGGAACGGAGCGGAAAACGTCTGATAAGCTGGAAACACGAAAGAACGAAGCGCCCGGAGGGCCGGTGTGAAAGCCGCCTGAAGGAAGCGTCCGTTCCT
>NZ_JBHVER010000042.1:0-45121 GCF_042802195.1 Kitasatospora sp. NPDC057500
CCCTCCGCCCGAGCCCGCCGGCCCCCGGGCCTCGCTGCACGCCCGCGGCGGCGGCCACGGCCCGGGCCGCGCCGGCGCGGCCGGCGGTCACACCGTGCAGGTCACCCAGCCCCCCGCGCTCGGCGACCCGCTCGCCCTGGCCCGGGCGCTGCGTCCGCTGCGGAGGCTGACCGAAGCCCCCGGCGAGCCGGTCCTGGACGAGGAGGCGACCGCCGAGGCCACCGCCGAGACGGGCATCGTGTTCCCGGTCCGCAGGCCCGCCCGGCAGCCGCACTTCTCGCTCGACCTGCTGGTGGACACCGGTGCCACCATGGCCGTCTGGCACCGCCTCGGCGGCGAGCTGAGCGCCCTGCTGGAACGCCACGGGGCCTTCGCCGACGTGCGCGGCTGGGCGCTCGGGACGGATGCGGAGGTACCGACGCTCGCACCGTTGCGCCGCTCGCACCGCCGCCGTCCGGCCGCCTCCCCCACCGCCCGGACCGGCTGGGACCGGCCGCTCAAGGACCCGACCGGCCGCCGCATCCTGCTCGTCCTCACCGACGGCGTCGGCCCGGCCTGGTACGGGGACGAACTGCCCGCCTTCCTGGCCGCCGCCGCGGCCGTCCGCCCGACGGCGGCGCTCCAGGTGCTGCCCCGGCGGCTGTGGCACCGCACCGCGCTGCGCACCGCCCCCGTGGAGGCGCGGGCGTCCGGCGCGGGCCGGCCGGTCCCGGCCTTCCGCTCGGAGGCCGCGCTGCCCGGCATCCCGCGCGGCGCCCGGGGCGCCGACCGGCGGGTCCGGGTCCGCTGGCTGCCCGTCCTGGAGGTCGACGCCGACTGGCTCGCCCCCTGGGCCGGACTCACCGCCGGCCGCACCTCCGGCTGGACCCCGATGCTGGCCGCCCCGCTCGACGCCGAGCTCCGCCCGCAGCGGCCGGCCGGCCCCGCCGAGGACCCGGCCACGCCCGCCGAGCGCGTCGCCCGCTTCCGGGCCGGCGGCTCGCCGACGGCGTACCGGCTGGCCTGCCACCTGTCGGCGGCGCCGCTGAGCCTGCCGGTGATGCGGCTGGTGCAGCAGGCCACCGTCCCGGAGTCCAGGCAGAGGGACCTGGCGGAGCTGTTCGTCTCCGGCCTCCTCGAACCGCGCGGGGAGGCCGCCGCGGACCCGGACGAGCAGGTCTACGACTTCCGGCCCGGCGTGCGCGAGGAGCTGCTCGCCGAGCTGACCCGCACCGAGTCCGTGCACGTACTGGCGGACATCGTCGCCAAGGTGTCCGGCCGGGTCGCCGCGACCTTCGGCGGGACGCTCGACTTCCGCGCCCTGGCCACGGTCGGCGGGGACGGCGCGGCGCTGCCGGAACAGAGCCTGCCGTTCGCCGAGGTGGCGGTGGCGGTCCTGGCCGGCGCGGGCGGCCGGCACGCGGAGGTCGCGGCGCGGCTGGCCGGGGCACTGGAACGCGCGCCGCGCGGCGGACCGGCGGCCCCTCCGGCCCCTCCGGCCCTCAGGATGGACGTGCTGACCCCGGTGCCGCCCGTCCAGAGCCCGCCCGATCCCCCGGCCATGATCGGCCGCCGCCGCGAGCTGGCCGCGCTGGTGACGGCGTTCTCGCCCGACCGGGCCGTTTCGGCGCCGGAACGCCCCGCTGTGGTGGTCCTCGCCGGGAGCCCCGGCATGGGGCGCCGTCGGCTCGTCCAGGAATACCTCCGCGCCCACGGCGGACGGCACTCGTTCGTCCACCGGATCGACGCCCGTCGGCCCGGGACGCTCCAGGAGGGGCTGGACCGGCTCTGGCAGGCCGTCGCCCCGTCCGGCGCCCTGTTCGACGAGTCCTCCCTCGACCCGTTGTGGGAGCGGCTGGCGCTGCACCGGGACTGGCTCGTCGTCCTCGACGGCGTCCCCAGGGGCGCCTGGTCGAACGACGCCCGGCTGCCGTTCTTCCTGCCCCAACACGGCCGGGGCTGCGTCATCGTCACGACCGAGGCCGTCGGCGCCCGGCAGAACCGGGCCGCCGCGACCGTCCCGGTGCTCGCGCTCAGCGAGGAGGAGGTGTGGGAGGAGCTGACGGGGCGGCTGGGCGGGTCCTACGACCCCGACGACCACCGGCAGGAGCGGGCGCTCCGGCGCCTGGCCCGACGGCTGCCCCGCGTCCCGAGCCAGCTCGCCGCACGCAACCTGGAGGCGGAGCTGGCGTCCGCGCTGGTGGAGGCCGGCTCCCCGTACGACGAGGGAGTCTTCTCCGGACCCGTGATCCAGGCCGATCAGGTGCGCATCTACGCTCCGGAGCCCCCGTCCATGGCCGGTCTGCCCGCGAGGTCCGGCGCCTTCACCGGTCGCGAGGAGGAAGTCGACGAGCTGATCCGGTTCCTGACACCCGTCGAACCGGGCGCCCGCCCTTTCCGGACGGCTCTGGTCTCCGGTCTGCCCGGCGTCGGAAAGTCGGAGCTCGCCGTCCAGGCCGCGAGCGAGGTCCTGCACCGCGGGTGGTACCCCGGCGGAGTCCTGTACCTCGATCTGGCCGGCAACCGGAGCGATTCGGCGCTCACCACCGAGCAGGCCCTGGACGCCCTGATCCGCTCCCTCAGTGTCGCCCCCTCGGGTGCCAGGGCGAACCTCCAGTACGAGATCGCCCGCTACCAGACCGGTCTCGCCTCGCACGCGCGGCGGTACGGGCCCGTCCTCATGGTCCTCGACAACGCGGCGAGCGCCGCCCAGGTCGCGCCGCTGCTTCCGGTCGACGGCCATGTCACCACCCTCGTCACCTCGCGGAGCACCCTCCCGCTGGACGCCCGGCTGATCGACGTGGGCGTGCTGTCCCCGGACGCCTCGCTCCGACTCCTGGGGAACCGCCTGCGGTGGCTGCGGGGGAACGACACGCGGATCACCGACGCCCCCGACCAGGCCGAGGCCCTGGCCGCGCTGTGCGGCGGACTGCCACTCGCCCTCGCCATCTGCGCCGACCTGCTGGCCGACACCCCCACCCGTCCGCTGAGGTCCCTGGTCGAGCGCCTGAGCGATCCCCGCGTGCGGCTCGATGTCCTCAGCCGCGACGGCCGAAGCGTGCGGGCGGCGCTCGACCTGCACTTCCGGGACCTCCCGGACGACCAGGCCCGGCTCTTCCGGCTGCTCGCCGTGTTCCCCCACCCCGAGGTGACCACGGAGGCCGCCGCCAGCCTCGCGAGCCTCGATGTCCGGCGAACCGAGGACCTGCTCGCCGAACTCGCCCGCACCCACCTCATCGACGCCCCGACCTGGGGCCGCTGGTCCGTCCACCCGCTGGTCACGCTCTACGCCATCGGCCTGCGCCCGGCGCACGACGACAACCCGGACCACGCCGTCGAGCGCCTGGTGGCGCACTACCGCTCGACGACGGAGGCCGCCGTCCACTACCTCGACCACGGGTTCACCGGCCGCTTCCGAGCGGTCGAGGAGATCGTCGCCTGGCTGGAGGCGGAGCGTCCCGTCCTGCTCCCGCTGGTCCGCTTCGCCGCCTTCACCCTCGCGATGCCGCTGACCACGCTCCTGACCCGGGTACGCCGGTTCGACAACCTGGCCGTCGTGGTGGACACCATGCTGGACCTCCTCCGCCGGGACGGCGATCGAGACGACGAGGCATGGTTCCTGGCGCATCTCCGGTTCGAACTGGACGGTGTCCGGCGATGGCCCGACGAGGTTCCCGAGGACCAACGCCCCGCTTTCGACCGGCTGGTCCGGCTCGGCGACGAGGCGCGGACGTCCGAGGCGCTGCACGTGTCCCTGCACCTGGCGGGAGGCAACGCCGGAGCGGCGCGCCGGATGGTGGCGGAGGTGCTGCTGGACATCGTGGGCGACCTCGCCGCCATCGACCTCGGCGCCGGTCTCCGGTTCACGGTCTCCGATTCGCCCGACCCCCTGAAGACGGCCGCCACCGTCGTCATGGAGCTGTGGCAGCGCCTGCGCGCGCTTCCTCCCGTCAGAAGGGCGCTCGGCCTGGCCATCTCCTCGGGCCCCCATCGCGGCGAGGCCCCCGGGGTGCGGGAACTGACCGCCCGGCTCGACGGCACGCCGTACTCCCCGAACACGCCCATCGCCGCGCTCGTCGTCTCCAAGGGCGTCATGGAGATGGTGCGCCGGCGGATCACAGCCGCCCAGGCCGTCTTCACGCCGGTCGCCGACGGGGAGGCGTACCTGTACACCGGCGGTGTCCGCCTCCTCCTCCTGCACCTCGCCCGCTCCGCGGCCGGGAACGCCGGCGGCCCCCGGCCGGGGCGGGACGGACCAACCGATGTCAGTGGCGTCTGATCCACTGTCCCTGCACCGGAACCACCGAGCAGACAGGAGCCGCCGGCCATGGGCGTGCTGACCGACTACTTCCGCGCGGCCGACGACCGCGCCGTCCTCGCCGCACTCGACGACGCCGAGGGCGGGCCGCTGGTCGGGGGCGCACGGGCGGCGTTCGACGGGGTCGAGACCAAGGGCGTCGACCCGGTCGTCGTGCTGGGGCAGCTGATAGCCGTCGCCCGGCGGGTGGAGTGGGGGGTCGGCCTGGTCGGCGAGACGCCGGTGTGGCCGACCACGCCGCCACCCGGCCGGGAGGGGCCTGCGGACGAGGACGACCCCTGGGCGACCGGGCCGTGGGTGATGCGCCTCGACCGGCCGGCTCGGGACACCCTCGCGGACCTGCCCGCGGAGGAGGTCCCGGACGTCAGCGCCCGGTGGGCGGCGGCGGCCGAGGAACTCCCGGACGCGGACGGCGATGACCTGCGGCCGCTGATCGAGCAGCTGTCCGGACTCGCCCGCCGGGCCCGCGAGGCGGGTGAGGACCTCTACTGCTGGACGTGCCTGTAGGGCGCCCGATACTTCACCAGGAGAAATATTCAGGTCCGCGCAGGCGCTGTCCCCGGAATGCGCGCGGGAAGGGCCCGCGCGGTCGAGGAACGGTCGAGAACAGGAGCTGCCCCGTGCGCGTCGAGGTCTGGAGCGACATCAACTGCCCGTGGTGCTACATCGGCAAGGCGCGGTTCGAGAAGGCCCTGGAGGCGTTCCCCCACCGGGAGGACGTCGAGGTGGTCCACCGGTCGTTCGAGCTCGACACCCGGGCCCCGTACCAGGCGCGGGCGGTGCTGCCGGTGATCGCCGCCAAGTACGGGATCGGGCTGGAACAGGCGGCGGCCGCCGAGCGGCGGATCGCCGACACCGCGCGGGCGGAGGGCCTCGCCTACCACGGCGAGGGGCGCGACGGCGCGAACACCTTCGACATGCACCGGATGCTCCACTTCGCCGCCGGGCACGGACGGCAGGCGGCGCTGCTGGACCTGCTCTACCGGGCCAACTTCGCCGAGGAGGCCTCGGCCTTCGCACCGGGGCGGCTGCTGGAACTGGCCGTCGAGGCCGGGCTGGGCGGCGCGGAGGCGGCGCGGGTGCTGGCCGACCGGTCGGCGTACGCGGACGCGGTGCGCGAGGACGAGGCGACGGCGAGCGCGATGGGCGCCACCGGTGTGCCGTTCTTCGTGTTCGACCGCCGCCTCGGGGTCTCGGGCGCCCAGCCGGCCGAGACCTTCACGGCGGCGCTGACGCAGGCCTGGGACAGCCGGACGGTCCTGCCGCTGGTCGGCATCGGGGAGGCCACCGGAGAGGCCTGCGGCCCGGACGGTTGCGAGGTGCCGCAGCACTGAGGGCGGGCGGATGCGCCATGCTGGCCCCATGAGTACCGCGACAGTGGTGGGCGGCGGGCCCAACGGCCTGGCCGCCGCCGTACGGCTGGCGCGGGCCGGGGTGCGGGTGACCGTGCTGGAGGCCGCCGGGGAGGTGGGCGGCGGGGCGCGCAGCGGCGAGGCGATCGTGCCCGGGCTGCTGCACGACCACTGCTCGGCCGTGCACCCGATGACCGTCGGCTCGCCGTTCCTGCGCGGCCTCGGACTGGAGCGCTTCGGGCTGGAGTTCCGGCTGCCGGAGGTCGACTGCGCGCACCCGCTGGACGACGGCACGGCCGGCGTCCTCCACCGCTCCGTCGCGGACACCGCCGCCGGGCTGGGCGGGGCGGACGGCGCGCGGTGGCGGCGGCTGTTCGAGGGGCCGGTCGCGGGGTACGACCGGCTCGCCGACGACATCATGGGCCCGCTGCTGCGCCTCCCCCGCCATCCACTGCGGCTCACCCGGTTCGGGCTGCCCGCCCTGCTCCCGGCCGCCGCCCTGGCCCGGACGTTCTCGGGCGAGCAGGCGCGGGCCCTGTTCGGCGGGGCGGCGGCGCACGCGTTCCAGCCCCTGCACCGGCCGCTGAGCGCCGCGATCGGACTGGGGCTGCTGACCTCGGGGCACCGGTACGGCTGGGCCGTGGCCGCCGGCGGTTCGGGGGCGATCACCCGGGCGCTGGTCGCGCTGCTCACCGAGTCGGGCGGCACGGTCGAGACCGGGGTGCGGGTCCGCTCGGCCGACCGGCTCCCGCCGGCCGACCTCGTCCTGTACGACCTCGCGCCCGGCGCCGTCGCCGACATCCTCGGCGACCGGCTTCCGCCCCGGACCGCCCGCGCCTACCGCCGCTTCCGGCACGGTCCCGGCGCGTTCAAGGTCGACTTCGCGGTGGAGGGCGGTGTGCCGTGGAGGTCCGAACCCGCCCGCCGCGCCGGCACCGTCCACCTCGGCGGGACCTTCCCCGAACTCGCGGCCACCGAGCGTGCCGTCGCCGCCGGGCGGATGCCGCGGCGCCCGTTCGTCCTGGTCGGCCAGCAGTACCTGGCCGACCCGCAGCGCTCCGTCGGCGACGTCCACCCGCTGTGGACCTACGCCCATGTGCCGAACGGCTTCACCGGCGACGCCACCGAGGCGATCACCGCCCAGATCGAACGCTTCGCCCCCGGCTTCCGCGACCGGATCATCGGCCTGGCCGTCCGCCGCCCGGCCGACTTCGCCGCCGACAACCCCAACTTCGTCGGCGGCGACATCATGACCGGTGCCAAGGACGTCCCCCAACTCCTGTTCGGCCCCCGCCCCACCCTCCACCCCTATGCCACCGGGCTCCCCGGCCACTACCTCTGCTCCGCCGCGACCCCACCCGGCCCCGGCGTCCACGGCATGTGCGGCGCCAACGCCGCCGAAGCGGCCCTGCGGTGGCTGCGCCGCACGAGCTGACGAGGGCCGACGAGAGTTGACGAGGGCTGTCAGGGCCTGACGGACAGCGGCCGGGGCAGCAGCCCCAGTACCGGCTCCGCCGCCGGCCCGGGCCGTGCCCGACCTCGTCGGGCGCCGTCGCCGACCGCGCATCGAACCGTGCCTCACGCCCCCGAGGACCTCACTGCCCACGCGCCCCCCGCGGCGGGGGCTGGGCCGAATGCGTGTATCGGTCTCTTGACTGGCGTCATGGAAGCGCGATACTTGCCTCACTCCCGCTCGCCCGATGAGGTGGCCCGCCCATGGAGCTCTCTCCCTCTGCGCATGTGGACACGTTCTGTCGCGACAACCTTCCGCCGCTCGACGAGTGGCCCGAATTCCTCTTCGAACTACCGGAGTTGGCATATCCGGACCGGCTGAACTGCGCGCACGAGCTGCTCGACGCGACGATCGAGCGGTACGGGCCGGAGCGCCGGTGCCTGGTGACACCGGACGGGCAGTGGACGTACGGCGAGCTGCGCGAGCGCGCGGACGCGGTGGCCCGGCTGCTGGTCGGGCGGCTCGGGGTGGTCCCCGGGAACCGGGTGCTGCTGCGCGGACCCAACGCGCCGTGGCTGGTGGCCTGTTGGCTCGGGGTGCTGAAGGCCGGCGGGGTGGCGGTGACCACCATGCCGCTGCTGCGGGCGGGCGAGCTCACCGCGATGTGCCAGATCGCCCGGCCGGTGGTGGCGCTCTGTGACCACCGGTTCCTGGTGGAACTGGAGCGGGCCGAGACCCCGGGACTGGTCGTGGTGCCCTACGACGGCGCCGGGCCCGAGGGGCTGGACCGCGGCGACCGCTTCACCGCCGTGCCGACGGCCGCCGACGACGTCGCGCTGATCGCCTTCACCTCCGGCACCACCGGCCGCCCCAAGGCGACGATGCACTTCCACCGGGACGTGCTCGCCAACGCCGACACCTTCTCCCGCCATCTGCTGCGACCCACCCCCGAGGACCTGTTCGGCGGCACCCCGCCGCTCGCCTTCACCTTCGGGCTCGGCGGCCTGGTGGTCTTCCCCCTGCGGGCCGGCGCCGCGGCGCTGCTGCTGGAGCAGACCACGCCCGAACAGCTCGCCGAGCAGGTCCACCGGCACGGGGTGAGCGTGCTGTTCACCGCGCCGACCGCCTACCGGGCGATCCTCGCCGCCGGGCTGGCCGAGCGGCTGACGGGGGTGCGGCGCTGCGTGTCGGCGGGCGAGCACCTGCCGGCGGGCGTCTGGCGGGCGTTCCGGGCGGCCACCGGGCAGCGCCTGATCGACGGCATCGGGGCGACCGAGCTGCTGCACGTGTTCATCTCCGCCGCCGACGCCGACATCCGCCCCGGCGCGACCGGCCTGCCGGTGCCCGGCTACCGGGCGGCGATACTGGACGACCGGGGCCGGCCGGTGCCCGACGGCAAGCCCGGGCGGCTCGCCGTGAAGGGGCCGACCGGCTGCCGCTACCTGCACGACCGGCGCCAGCGCGAGTACGTCCGGGGCGGCTGGAACCTCACCGGTGACACCTATGTGCGCGACGCCGACGGCTACTTCTGGTACCAGGCGCGCAATGACGACATGATCGTCTCGGCCGGCTACAACATCGCCGGGCCCGAGGTCGAGCAGGTGCTCGCCGAGCACCCGGACGTCGCCGACTGCGCGGTGGTCGGCGCGCCGGACGAGCGGCGCGGCACCGTGGTCACGGCGTTCGTGGTGCTGCGCGCGGGGGCGACGGCCGGCCCGGGGGCGGTCCGGGCGCTCCAGGAGCACGTCAAGCGGACCATCGCACCGTACAAGTACCCGCGCCGGGTGGAGTTCGTCGAGGCGCTGCCGCGGACCGCGACCGGGAAGCTGGCGCGCGCCGAGCTGCGCCGCCGGGCGGCGGCCGCGCCCACGCCGGCCCCGGTCCCGGCCAGCGTGACCACCGAGCGGCGGGTCGAGTGGTCGGACACCGACGCGGCCGGGCACTACCACTTCTCGGCCGTCCAGCGCTGGGCCGAGGCGGCCGAGGCGACGCTGCTGCGCCGGCTCGGCCTCGACGGACTGTTCGGGCGGATCCCCCGGGTGCACTTCGAGGCGGACTACCGCGAGCGGCTCTGGTTCGGCGACGTGGTCCGCACCGAGCTGCGGGTCGAACGCGTCGGCGGCTCCTCGCTGCACTACGCGTTCGAGGTGCACGGGCCGCACGGCCTGGCCGCCAGCGGGCGGATGTCGGTGGTGCACGCCGCCCCGCACGCCGAGGGCACCGAGCCCTGGCCGGAGCCGGTGCGCCACGCGCTGGCCGGCGCCGGGCGCCAGGAGCCGGAGGTGATCCGGTGACCGGTGGCGCCGGCCGCGTCGCGGTGATCGGCGCCGGCCCCGGCGGGCTGTACTTCGCCGCGCTGGCCCGGCAGTCGGCGCCCGGGCGGGAGATCACCGTCTTCGAACGGGACGGCCGCGACGACGAGTTCGGCTTCGGGGTGGTCTTCTCCGACGAGACGCTGGACGGCATCGCCCAGGCCGACCCCCGGGTGTTCGCCGCGATGAGCGCGGAGTTCGCCCGCTGGAGCGACATCGACGTCCGCCACGCCGGGCAGGTGCGCACCTGCGGCGGGCACGGCTTCGCCGCCCTGGACCGCAACCGGCTGCGCGCGATCCTGCAGCGCCGCTGCGCCGAACTGGCGGTGGACGTGCGCTACCGCACCCCCGCCCCGCCGGTCGGGCGGCTCGCCGAGGAGTACGACCTGGTGGTCGCGGCCGACGGCGTCAACTCGGCGACCAGGACGGCGTACCCGGACGCCTTCCGGCCGGAGCTGGACGAGCGGCCCAGCCGCTACATGTGGCTCGCCACCGACAAGGTCTTCGACGCCTTCACCTTCATCGTCGAGCGCTTCGACTTCGGCGTGCTCCAGGTGCACGCCTACCCGTACAGCGCCGAGCGCTCGACGTTCATCGTGGAGCTGGCCGAGGAGCCCTGGCGGCGGGCGGGCTTCGAGGCCCTGGCCGCACGGGGGTTCGCGCGCGGCGAGAGCGACACGGCGAGCGTGCGGCGCTGCGCGGAGCTGCTCGCCGGACACCTGGAGGGGCACCGGCTGATCCCGAACGCCTCCCGCTGGATCCGGTTCACCACGGTGCGCAACGCCCGCTGGCGGCACCGGAACCTGGTGCTGCTCGGCGACGCGGCGCACACCGCGCACTTCTCGATCGGCTCGGGCACCAAGCTGGCCCTGGAGGACGCCCTGGCGCTCGCCGCGAGCCTTGGCGAACAGCCCACCCTGGAGGGCGCGTTGGCGGCGTACGAGGCGGAGCGCCGACCGGTGGTGGAGTCCGCCCAGCGGGCCGCGCAGGCGAGCCTGGAGTGGTTCGAGACGATCGGGCGGCGCACCGGCCAGGGCCCGGACCAGTTCGCGTTCAACCTGCTCACCCGCAGCCGCCGGGTCACCTACGGGAACCTGCGGGCGCGCGACCCCGGCTTCGTCGCGGCGGTGGATACGGCGGTCACGGGCGCACCGGAGGCGATCGGCACCCCGCCCATGTTCCGGCCGCTGAAGCTGGCGGCGCTGGAGCTGCGCAACCGGGTGGTGGTGCCGCCGCTGGCCACCTTCACCGCCGTCGACGCGCTGCCGAGCGCCTTCGACCGGGCGCAGCTGACCGCGCACGCGCTCGGCGGCGCCGGGCTGGTGATCGCCGGGATGACCGCCGTCACCCCGGAGGGCCGGGCCACCGACCGCTGCCCGGGCCTGTGGAGCGATCCGCAGGAGGCGGCCTGGCGCGAACTCGTCGACGCGGTGCGGGCGGTGAGCGACACCCCGCTCGGCATCCAGCTGACCCACGCCGGCCGCCGGGCCTCGCGGGCGGTGCCGGGGCCGGACGGCACCGGGCCGCCGCTCGCCGAGGGCGGCTGGCCGGTGCTCGCCGCCTCGCCGCTGCCGTGGGACGCCGGCGGCCCGCTGCCGCACGAGGCGAACGCCGTCCAACTCGATTCCGTCACGGCCGACTTCGCGGCTTCGGCGGAGCGCGCCGCGCGGGCCGGCTTCGACGTGCTGGAGCTCCAGTTCGGCCACGGCCACTTGCTCTCCGGCTTCCTGTCACCGCTCACCAACCGGCGCACCGACGGCTACGGCGGGCCGCTCGCCCAGCGGCTTCGGCTGCCGCTGGAGGTGCTGGCGGCGGTCCGCGCGGTCTGGCCGGCCGGGCGGCCGCTGCTGGTGCGGATCTCGGCGTGCGACTGGGCGCCGGGCGGCACCGGCGAGGCGGAGGCCGTCGCGATCTGCCGGGCGCTCGCCGACGGCGGCGCGGACGCGGTGGACGTCTCCACCGGCGAGGTGGTGGCGCACCAGCGGCCGCCGTACGGGCGCGGCTACCAGACGCCGTTCGCCGAACTGGTGCGTGCCGCCACCGGCCTGCCGACCGTAGCGGTCGGCGCGATCTCCCACCACGACGACGCCGACTCGGTGCTGCTGGCCGGGCGGGCGGACCTGGTGGCGGTCGGCCGGGCCCACCTGTACGACCCGCTGTGGACGCTGCACGCCGCCGCCGAGCAGGGCTACGCGGGCCCCGGCGCGCACCGGCCCGAGCCGTGGGCGGCGGGCAGCCGCCGGCCGCCCGGGCCGGGGAGCGACCGGGTGGCGCCCCGGCTGCGGCTGGTGCGCGAGCCCGCCCCGCCCGTCCACCGCCGCTGGCGCCCCGGACCCGCCGACCGGCCCGTCCCCGCCAGGAACCCCGAGGAGGAGCGATGACCGAGCCCGTGGCCGCCGCGCTGCGGCTGCCCCGCTTCACCGCCGCCGCCGTCCAGGCCGCGCCCGTCTTCCTGGACACCGCCGCCACCGTCGACAAGGCGGTCGCGCTGATCCACGAGGCGGCCGGCCACGGCGCCTCCCTGGTCGTCTTCCCCGAGGTGTTCGTCCCCGGCTACCCGTACTGGAACTGGACGATGAACCCGGTGCAGGGCTCGCCCTGGTTCGAGCGGCTCTACCGCGCCTCGGTGGACGTGCCCGGCCCGTACGTGGACACGCTGCGCGTCGCCGCCCGACGGGCCGGGGTGGTGCTGGTGATCGGCGTCAACGAACGCGGCCCGCACAGCCTGGGGGCGCTGTACAACACCCTGCTGGTGATCGACGCCGACGGCGAACTGATCGGCAAGCACCGCAAGCTGGTACCGACCTGGGCCGAGAAGCTGACCTGGACGCCCGGGGACGGCAGCACCCTGCGCGTGCACCGCACGGCCCTCGGCCCGCTCGGCGCGCTCGCCTGCGGCGAGAACACCAACCCGCTCGCCCGCTTCGCCCTCCTCGCCCAGGGCGAACTCGTGCACGCCGCGGCCTACATCGCCCTGCCCGTCGCCCCCGCGGACTACGACATGGCGGAGGCGATCGCGCTGCGCGCCGCCGCGCACTGCTTCGAGGGCAAGGTGTTCACAGTGGTCGCCTGTTCCGCCCTCTCCCCCGGGATCGCCGAGGCGATCGCCGGCGACGACCCCCGGGTGCGCGAGCAACTCGCCCGCCCGCGCAGCGCGTTGTCCGGCGTCTTCGGACCCGACGGACGCCCGGTGACCGAGCCGCTGGTCGACGAGGAGGGCATCGTCTACGCCGGGATCGACCTCGGCCGCTGCGTCCAGCCCAAGCAGATGCACGACATCGTCGGCCACTACAACCGCTTCGACGTCTTCCGGCTGCACGTGGACAACCGCCCGCTGCGCCCGCTCACGCTCGACGACCAGCACCCCCCGAAGGAGGAGGAATGACCGGCAGGAACGACCACGACGACGCCCGGATCGGCCGGGCCAGGGTCACCGACAACCCCGAACTCGCCGCCTACTACGAGGAGCTGGCCAAGGTCGACGCGGGCGCGCTGTGGACCGTGGCCAATGAGATCGAGCCCTGGTACCCGCAGCCGAGGTCGGTGCCGGTGCTCTGGCGCTACGCCGACCTGCGCCCGCTGGTCCGCAAGGCCCTCCCGCTGGTCAGGGCGGACGACGCCGGACGCCGGGTGGTCATGCTGGTCAACCCCGGCCGCCGCGAACTCAGCGCCGCCGTCGGCCTGCTGTACACCGGCCTGCAGATCATGGGCCCCGGCGAGGCGATGACCGCACACCGCCACCAGGCCTCCGCGCTGCGCTTCGTCCACGAGGGCACCGGCGCCTGGACGATCGTCGACGGCCAGAAGCTCAAGGTCGGCCCGCGCGACTTCGCCATCACGCCCAACGGCACCTGGCACGAGCACGGCAACGAGTCCGGCGACGCCCCGGTGATCTGGCAGGACGGCCTGGACATCCCGCTGGTCAACATGCTCGACGCCAACTTCTACGAAGTGCACCCGGAGCTGTACCAGCGGCCCGGCGAGGTCGCCAACTCCTCGCTGCTCACCTACGGCGGCAACCTGCTGCCGTACGGCGTCGAGAAGTGGACCCGCCCCTACTCCCCGCTGCTCGGCTGGCCCTGGGAGCCCAGCTACCACGCGCTCACCCGGCTCGCCCGCGCCACCGAGGGGTCGCCCTGGGACGGGGTGATCATGGAGTACACCAACCCGGTCACCGGCGGACCGGTGATGCCCACCATGGGCGCCCACCTCCAGCTGCTGCGCCCCGGCCAGGCCACCCGCGCCCACCGGCACACCGGCTCCGTGGTCTACACGGCGGCCAAGGGGCGCGGCGTCTCGGTGATCGCCGGACGGAGCTTCACCTGGCGGCAGGGCGACATCTTCGTGGTGCCGTCCTGGGCCTGGCACGAGCACGCGAACCTCGACCCCGGCGACGACGCCTGCCTGTTCTCCTTCAACGACTTCCCGGTGATGCACTCGCTCGGCCTGTACCGCGAGGAGGCCTACCCGGACGACGACGGCCACCAGCCCACCCCCGCCCCGTGACCAGGAGCCCGTTCCCATGCGCCTGTTGACCTACCACGCCCCCGGCACCGACCGCCCGCGCCTCGGCGCCCTGCTCGACGGGGACCGCGTCGCCGACCTGTCCGGGCTCGCCGAGGCCGCCGGCGCCGACCTGCCCGGCGACCTGCTGGGGCTGATCCGCGCCGGGGACCGGGCCCTGGCCACCGCCGGCGCGCTGGTCGCCGGGGCCGCCGAGGACCCGGCCGCACTGCCCGGGCTCGCCCGGCTCACGCTGGCGGCGCCGCTGCGCCCCGGCAAGATCATCGGCGTCGGCCTCAACTACGTCGAGCACGTCGCCGAGTCGCACCGCACCCTGGACACCGACCGCGAACTGCCGGACCGCCCGGTGCTGTTCAGCAAGCCCTCCACCGCCGTCACCGGCCCCGGCGGCCCGATCCCGCACAACGCCGACCTCACCGAGCAGCTCGACTGGGAGTGCGAACTCGCCGTGGTCATCGGCGCGCCCGCCTTCCGGGTCGCCGAGGCCGACGCCTGGCGGCACGTCTTCGGCTACAGCATCGTCAACGACATCAGCGCCCGCGACCAGCGCCGCTCCGGCCAGTGGTTCTTCTCCAAGGGCCAGGACGGCTACGCGCCGTTCGGCCCGGTCGTGGTGACCGCCGACGAGATCCCCGACCCGCAGCGGCTCGACCTCTCGCTGCGCGTCAACGGCGAACTGCGGCAGTCCTCCAACACCCGCCACATGCTGTTCGGCATCGCCCGGCTGATCGCCGACATCTCCTCCGGCGTCACCCTGGAGCCCGGGGACGTGATCGCCACCGGCTCGCCCTCCGGCGTCGGCGCGGGGATGGTGCCGCCGCAGTTCCTCCAGCCGGGTGACGTCGTCGAGGCCACCATCGAGGGCATCGGCACCCTCGCCAACCCGGTGATCGACTCCCGCTGAGCCCTCACCCACCCCACGGAAGGACCGCCCCGCCATGGCCACCAGCTACCGGATCGGCCAGATCGTCCCGAGCTCCAACGTCACCATGGAAACCGAGGTGCCCGCCCTGCTGCGGGCCCGCGAACGGGTCGCGCCCGAGCGGTTCACCTTCCACTCCAGCCGGATGCGGATGACCAGGGTCACGCCCGAGCAGCTGCGCACCATGGACGCCGAGTCCGACCGGTGCGCGGCCGAACTCGCCGACGCCCGGGTCGACGTGCTCGGCTACGCCTGCCTGGTCGCGGTGATGAGCGCCGGCACCGGCTACCACCGGGAGGCCGAACAGCGGCTGCACCGGCGCACCGTGGAGAACGGCGCGCCCGCACCGGTCGTCACCAGCGCCGGCGCCCTGGTGGCCGGGCTGCACGCGCTCGGCGCCCGCCGGGTCGCCCTGGTCACCCCCTACCTGCGGCCGCTGGCCCGCACGGTCGTCGACTACCTAGGCCAGGAGGGCATCGAGGTGGTCGACCACGCGGCGCTGGAGATCGCCGACAACCTGGACGTCGCCGCCCACGACCCGGCGAAGCTCCCGGCGATCGCCGCCGGGCTCGCCCACGCCCGGGCCGACGCGGTGGTGCTGTCGGCGTGCGTGCAGATGCCCTCCCTGTCGGCCGTCGAGGAAGCCGAGCAGCGGCTGGGCAAGCCGGTCGTCTCCGCCGCGATCTGCACCGCCCACCAGCTGCTGCGCGCCCTCGGCCTGCCGGCCCACGCCCCCGGCGCGGGCCACCTGCTCTCCGGCGCCTTCGCAGAGGCCTGACCCAGGGCCTGACCCGAGCCCGGCCCAGGACGCGGAAGGGCGCGCCGCCGCTATGATCACCACGAGTTGCCGGGGAGGAGGCCCACATGCCCACCGTGTCGGAGAACGCGCCCCGGCCGAGCTCGCTGATCCACACCGTCTACGGCGAGTTCGTCCGCCGCCTCGGCGGCTGGATATCGATCGCCGACCTGATCGCCCTGATGGCCGAGCTGGACGTCGACGCCCCCGCCGTCCGCTCGGCCATCTCGCGTCTCAAGAAGGCCGGCACCCTCCTCCAGGAGCGCCGCGACGGCACCGGCTACCGGCTCTCCCCCGCGATGGAGCCGGTGTTCGAAGAGGGCGACCGGCGGATCTTCCACAGCCTGGAGCCCGCCGCGCTCGCCGACGGCTGGGTGGTGGCGGTCTTCTCGGTGCCCGAGTCCGAGCGCGCCCACCGCCACACCCTGCGCTCCCGGCTCAGCTGGCTCGGCTTCGGCAACGCCGCCCCCGGTGTCTGGCTGGCCCCCGCCCGGCTGCTGCCGGACGCCCGTCGGCTGCTGTCCCGGCTCGGCCTCGACGGCTACGTCCACCTGTTCCTGTCCGCCGAGTACGCGGGCTTCACCGATCTGCGCACGGCCGTCGCCGCCTGGTGGGACTTCCCCGCCATCGAGGCCCAGTACGCGGCGTTCACCGACGCCTGGCGGCCGGCCGCCGCCCGTCTTCGCGAGCGCGGCGGCGCACCCGACCCGGCCGAGGCGTTCCGCGCCTACGTCCCGATGCTCACCCAGTGGCGCCGGCTGCCCTACCTCGACCCCGGCCTGCCCGAGCCGCTGCTGCCCGCCGACTGGAACGCCGTCGCGGCGCGGGCCGTCTTCACCGAGCTGCACGACCGGCTGGCCGGCCCCGGTCTGCGACACGTCGAGAAGGTCACCGGCCTGCCGGCCGCCGCCCACCACCAGGAGCCGTGATGACCCCTCCGCCCGCCGACCTGCTGGTGCGCGCCGCCGCCGTGCACACCCTCGTCCCCGGCGAGCCGCCGCAGCGGGCGATCGCCGTCACCGGCGACCGGGTCACCGCCCTGTCCCCCGACCCGCACGGCCTGGACGCGCTGGCCGGACCGGCCACCGAGGTCGTCGACGCGCCGCGCGCCACCGTGCTGCCGGCCTTCGACGACACCCACACCCATCTGGTCCTGGCCGGCCACAGCGTGCACGGCGTCCCCGTCCACCGGGCCGCCGACCTGCCCGGCTTCCTCGCCCTGATCCGCGAGCGCGCCGCCCGCACCCCCGCCGGGGAGTGGATCCGCACCACCGTCAACTGGCAGGAGGTGAACCTGGCCGAGCAGCGGATGCCCACCACCGGCGAGCTGGACGCCGCCACCGCCGACCACCCGGTGCTGGTCCGCCGCGGTGCCTACAACATGGTGCTCAACTCGGCGGCGCTGCGGCTCGCCGGGATCACCGCCGACACCCCCGAGCCGCCCGGCGGGGTGATCGAGCGCGACGCGGACGGCCGCCTCACCGGGCGGCTGATCAACCTGGCCACCGGACTCGTCGAGCGCGTCCTGCCGCGGCCCGGGCTCGCCGAGCGGATCGACGGCCTGCGCGCCGCCTCCGCCGACTACGCGGCCACCGGGATCGGCACCGTCCGCGACTGCCTGGTCCCGGTCGAGGACCTGGACGTGCTGCGCGCCGCCCGCGACGAGGGCGCGCTCGCCGTCCGGGTCCGGGCGCTGGTCTCCGGCTTCGCCGTCCGCACCCCGGAGGAGGTGGACGGCCTGCTCGACCGGATCGGCGCCTGGCGCGCGGCCGGCCACGAGGACGACCGGCTCTCCGTCTGGGGCGTCAAGTTCGGCATCGACGGCGGCTTCGAGGCGGGCGCGCTGGAGGAGCCGTACGAGGGCCGGCCCTGCTACCACGGGCGGCTGCTGTGGGAGGCGAAGGAACTGGCCGACGCCGTCGACCGGGTCGTCGGGCGCGGGCTGCGGGTCGGCGTGCACGCCTGGGGCGACCGCGGGCTGCGCACCCTGCTCGACGTGTACCAGGACGTGCTCGCGCGCCGCCCCGGGCTGCCCGAGGGCACCCTCGTGGTCGAGCACGGCGGCCTCGCCCGTCCGGAGCAGCGGGCCCGGGCCGTCGCCCTCGGCGTGCCGGTGACCGTCCAGCACCCGCTGCTGCACGACGGCGCGCTCACCCAGCAGCGGGCCTGGGGCGCGGAGCGCACCGCCGCGCTGTTCCCGCTGCGCGAATGGCTCGACGAGGGCGCGCGGCTCTCCGCGGGCTCGGACTTCCCGGTCGGCCCGTACGGCGCGATGCTCTCGGTCTGGGGCATGACCACCCGCCGGACGGTGGCCGGGGTGCTCGGCGCCGAGCACGCGATCGGGCGGGCCGAGGCGATCGCCCTGCACACCGTGAACGCCGCCCGGCTGACGGGCGAGAGCGCCGGGCGCGGCGCGCTGCGCCCGGGCGCGCTCGCCGATCTGACGCTGTGGCCCGCCGACCCGCTGAGCTGCCCGGTCGACGAGCTGCGGGACCTGCTGCCCGAGCGCACCGTGGTCGGCGGCCGGACGGTGCACCGGCGCCGCGCTCAGGCCTGAGCGGGGCGCACCTCCTGGAGCAGCCCCCAAGTGAAGTCCGCCGTGCAGGCGCGGGGGCGGCCGTCGGAACCCGGCGCGGTGAAGTCCAGCCGGAACCGGGTCGGCGCGCTGCCCTCACGCGGCACGGCGGGCGGGAACGCCTCCCCCACGTCGGCCACCACGCAGCTCCACGGCGTCAGGTCGGCGAGCGTGCGCAGCACGGGCGGCGGGCTGCCGGGCGCCCGTACCAGCCAGGCGTTCAGCTCGGCGCCGCCCGGACCGGTGAGCACCTCGAAGCGCAGTCCGGGCCAGAGCGGCAGGCTCCACTGCCGCGCGGTGCAGGCCAGGTCCCCGATCCGCCGCGCCGCTCGCGCCGCCGGTGCGCCGAGCACGGCGGTGTAGCGCCGCCCGCCGGACGGGAACCCCGGCGCGCGCACCATCGCCTGCCACCGCTTGTTCGCCTCCCGCAGGTCCGCCCGGGTCGCTCCCAGCCGCCGCACCGCGTCCTCGACCGACTCCGGTCGGAAGTCCGCCATCCGCCGCAGCAGCACCAGCTGGAACTCCCTCGCTCCGAACCCTTGGACCACCCCGGCAGGCTACCCCGCCCGGCGGCACCCCGCGCGGCGCGAGAGGGTGTACGGGGGCGCCGCCCCCGGGCGTGCGAAACGGTGCGTGAGCGCCCTTTCGCCACCGCTCCGGCGGTCGTACGGTCGCAACCGGCCGACCGTTTCCGACCGCCGCTCCCCCTCCAGGAGGGCCCATGGAACCCCGCTGCCCCTACACCCACGCCCTCGACACCCTCGGCACCGATCTGCACGCCGAGGCCGCCCACCTGCGCACCCACGGCCCGGCGGTCCGGGTCGGGCTCCCGGGCGGCGTGCTCGCCTGGTCGGTGACCCGAGCCGACGTCGCCAAGCGGCTGCTCACCGACCCCCGGATCGCCAAGAACGCCCGCCGGCACTGGCCCGACTGGATCGAGGGCCGGGTCGGCCCGGACTGGCCGCTGGCCAGTTGGGTCGCCGTGGAGTCGATGTTCACCAGCGACGGCGCGGACCACCACCGCCTGCGCGCCCTGACCGCGCCCGCGTTCGGCCCCCGCCGGGTGGAGGCGCTGCGCCCCCGGGTGCGGGCGATCACCGCCGCCCTGGTCGAGGGGCTGCGCGGGGCCGCGCCCGGCGAGACCGTCGACCTGCACGCCCGCCTCTCCTACCCGTTGCCGACCACGCTGATCTGCGACCTGTTCGGCGTCCCCGAGGAGCAGCGGCCGGAGGTGCGGCGGGTGGTCGACGGCGTGCTGGCGACCGACGCCACCCCCGAGCACGCCAAGGCGGTGCTCGACGACCTGTTCGCCGCCATGGCGCGGCTGGCCGCCACCAAGCGGGCGGAGCCGGGCGAGGACATGACCAGCGAACTGATCGCCACCCGCGACGCCCAGGGCTCCCGGCTCAGCGAGCACGAACTGGTCTCCACCCTGATCCTGATGATCGGCGCCGGGTCGGAGACCACCGTCAACCTCATCGACCACGCGGTGGCGCTGCTGCTGTCCCACCCCGGGCAGCTGGCGCTGATCCGCTCCGGCGAGGCGGCCTGGCGCGACGCCATCGAGGAGACACTGCGCCTGGAGGCACCGGTGATGCACCTGCCGCTGTACTTCGCCGCCGAGGACGTCGACCTGGGCGAGGGCGTGCTGATCCGGGCCGGCGAGCCGGTGCTCTTCGCCTTCGGCGCGGCCGGGCGCGACCCGGGGCTGCACCCCGACCGGCCGGAGGAGTTCGACCTCACCCGGCCCGACAAGGCCCACCTGGCGTTCGGCCACGGCCGCCACTACTGCCTGGGCGCGGTGCTCGGCACGATGGAGGCCGAGGAAGCCCTCGATGCCCTGTTCGCCGCCTTCCCCGACGTCGAACTCGCGGTACGCCCCGAGGAGTTGCTCCCCCAGGAGTCGTTCATCGTGAACGCCCTGCGGTCGCTGCCGGTCCGGCTCGCCCCGGCGGGCGGATAGGAGCGGCGGACGGTCGGGACCGGCGGACGGTCGGGACCGGCGGACAGGCCGGTGTCAGTGGCGCCGTCTACCGTACGCCCATGGACGACCGCATCCCTTCCGTACGCCTGGAGCCCTGGTCCGAGCGGGACGCCGCCCTGCTGCGCGCCCTCAACGCGCCGGAGCTGATGGCGCACCTCGGCGGCCCGGAGACCGAGGAGCAGTTGGACCGCCGCCACCGGCGGTACGTCGAGCTCGGTGCCCGGCCGGCGTCCGCGGGGCGGATGTTCCGGATCGTGCTGCTGCCGGAGGGCGCGGCGGCGGGCAGCATCGGCTTCTGGGAGCGCGAGGAGGAGGGCGGGACGGTGTACGAGACGGGCTGGACGGTGCTGCCGGGCTTCCAGGGCCGGGGGGTGGCGAAGGCCGCCACCCGCGCGGTGGTGGCCGAGGCGCGCGCCGCCGGGCTCCACCGCCATCTGCACGCCTTCCCGTCGGTGGACAACGCCGCGTCCAACGCGGTGTGCCGCGGCGCGGGCTTCGAACTGCTGGGCGCACGGGACTTCGAGTACCCGCCGGGCCGTCCGATGCGCTGCAACGACTGGCGGTTCGACCTCCGGCGGCCCTGACCCGGGGCCGGCCCGGCCCGGAGCCGACCGGGAGCGCCGGGGCGCCCCGGGCCCGGTGGGCGGGCCGGGGCGCCCGGGTGGGGCGGGGATCAGACGGTGCCGTTGCGGCGACGCAGCAGGACGACGCCGGCGGCGGTGGCCAGGGCCGCCGCTCCGCCGACGGCGGCGACCTGCGGGTTGATCATCGACACGGCCTCGGCCGGCTCGGCGCCGCCGCACTCGGCGTGGCCGATGGTCAGGTCCGCGGCGTTGAGGATCGGCAGCAGGCTGATCCGGACGGCGTTGACGCTCAGCACGCCGTTGGCGTCGGTGGTCTGCTCGTTGAGCAGGACGGTGCCGACGCCGGGGATGTCGATCCCGGTGTTGGGCGCGGCTCCGGCCTGGAGGTTGATCGCGGGGAGCAGCGGGAGCTTGACGCTGCCGCCCGCGATGAGGCCGGAGCCGGTGGCACCGGCCGGGGTGGCGGTGCAGGTCGAGTTGACGCCGGTGAGCGAGACGGTGGCGACGCCCAGGTCTATGCCGAGCGAGTCGATCGTGGCGGAGGCGCCCGAGGTACCGGCCTGCGGGTCGCCCGAGGTGGTGGCGGTGAGCAGCGCGTTGCTGGCGAAGGGCCCGATGTTGATGCCGGCCAGGGTCTCGGTGCCGCCCGTGGGGTAGGTGGAGGCGGGCGTCGGGGCGACGGCCACCATGCCGGCGACGGCGTCGGCGGCGACGACGTAGGCCTTGGCCTCGGGCGCGGAGAGGGCGGCCCAGGCCGGGCTCGCGGTGCAGACCAACGCGGCGGTGACGGCCGCGCCGGCGAGCAGCCGGGTGCGGGTACGACGAGAGGTCATGGTGGTGGGGCCTTTCGTGGGACGGGCAGGGAGGTGAGGTGGGGACGGGGCTCACCGGACCCGGCGGGCCGCGGGCGGACCGGCGGGCGCTCATGCGGCCGGCTCGCCGACGACGGCCGGGACGGGCCCGGCGGGTGCGGCGGGTGCGGCGGGTGCCAGGCCGGGAGCGGGTGCCGGGGCGGCGGCAACCCGGGCCGTCTTGTGCCAGGAGTTGCGCCGGAGCAGCACCCGCCAGGCGGCGCGGACGGCGACCAGGTAGGTCGTGGCGGCGTACAGGGCCAGTGCGAGCCCGTACCCGAACGCGGCCCGCCGGCCGATGCCCGGCTCGCAGCGCCGCCGGTACAGCGGCCCCCAGACGGCGAACTCGCCGACGCCCAGCAGCAGGTAGAGCGCCAGGAGCAGGGCGCCGCCCTGCCGCAGGAAGGCGAGCACGAACTCCGGGTAGAGCACGAGGTTGTAGCCGAAGGCCGCGATCGGCACGGTGTACACCACCAGGCCGACCAGTTGCAGCCACGGCTGGCTCATGAAGTACAGCACCTCCAGGAAGCCCGCGGTGCCGAAGGCCCGTGAGCCCCAGATCTCCCGGAGGTAGCGGGTGCACTGCATCGAGCCCTGTGCCCAGCGCACCCGCTGGGTGACCAGCTGCCGGGTGCTCCACAGCGCCTCCTGGTCGACCCAGGCGTCGGTGGTGTAGCCGTTGCGCCAGCCGGCCAGCATCAGCCGCAGGCCCAGTTCGTAGTCCTCCAGCAGGGCCTTGCCCCACGGCCGCCCGCCGCCGCGGTCCACCGCGCGCAGGGCGGAGAGCCGGGTGAACTGGCCGTTGCCGCCGACGTTGACGGTCCCGGTGCGGCGCCGGGTGATCTGCATGGCGGATATCGGTCCGCGGAACTCGATGTCCTGGAGGCGGGCCAGCAGCCGGGCCCGCCGGTTGGCGAACGCGCCTCGGCCGGGCAGCGGCCGGGCCACGTCGCGGTTGGACATCCGCACCTCGACCTGGACCGCCCCGATGCCGGGGTCGCCGAAGAGGGCCGGTCCGGCGCACACGGCGAGCGCGCCGGGCGAGGGGCGGCCGTCGGCGTCGAGCACGCAGACCACCACCCGCGCGGGGTCGGTGCCCGGGGGCAGCGCGGCCTCCAGCGCCCGGTAGCCGGCGTTCAGCGCGTCGCCCTTGCCGGTCCGCGCCTCGGGCCGCCGCCGGGACACCAGGTGGACGGTGAGGCGGTCGGAGGTGGCGGGCCAGGTACGGACGAGTTCGGCCGTGCGGTCCTCGGAGGCGTCGTCGACGACCCAGACGGTGGCGCCGGCGAAGTGCTCTCCGAGGTAGTCCAGGGTGGTGGCGATGACGGCCTCCTCGTCCCGGCAGGGGATCAGGAAGTGCCAGCCGAAGCCGTCCGGGTCGCCGGGCGGCGCCGGCCGGTCCCGCAGGTAGCCGCGCACGATCACCACGACGTAGGCGAGGAAGCCGACGCCCAGGACGAAGGAGAGCGAGACGGAGGTGTCGAGCAGGGTCACGGCGTGCCCTCCCCGCCGGCGGGGCCGGGCTCGGCCGCGGCCGTGACGATGGGGGTGGCGGTGGCGGTGGCGCTACGGGGCAGCAGCCGGAGGAAGAGCAGGGCCGCGACCAGGGCGGCGGCCATCATCAGCACCGAGCCGAACAGGACGTGCGTCCAGCCGAACCCCTCGGCCCCGTAGCGGTGTTGCATCACCAGGACGAGGGTGAGCCGGGCGAGGTTGGTGGCCACGACCAGGGCGGCGGGGACGGCGAAGGCCAGCAGGACGCGGCCGGGCCGGCGGTTGCCGAAGAGCAGCAGCAGCGCCGTCACCAGGGCGAGCGGGGCGATCAGCAGCGCGCTGCTGCACCCCGTGGTCAGGGCGACGCCCCGGTCCAGGCCGGTGTGGTCGCCGGCGTACAGGACGGGGGCGGTCGGCCCTTCGAGCAGCAGGGTGCGCATCCCCAGGAGGTGCTCGACGAGCCACGCCGTGCTGCGGCTCTCCTGGGAACGGTAGGCGCGTTCGCCGGCCACCAGCGAGCCGCACACGCCGAGCAGCACGGCGCCGCACAGCATCCCGACCGGGGAGCGCCCGGCCCGGGCCGCGGCGTGCGGGCGGGGCGCGAGCGGGTGCGACAGGGATTCCGTCATGGCGTGGCTCAGTCCTCGCCCGGGCCCTCGCTCCGGCGCAGCCTGCTGCGGCGGAGCAGGCCGAGGCCCACCAGTACCAGGGCCACCGCGGCCGTCGCCGTGACACCTATGCCCATCGATCCGGTCGCGGCCAGGGCGCCGCCACCGGCTGCCGGCGGCAGTCCGCCGGCCACAGGTCCGTACATGGGGGAATTCCTCTCGTCGGAAAAACGGGTCGCGAAAAGGGGTGTTGCGGAGGGGGGGATGCCGCGCGGCGGATAGGCGTGAGCGACGACGGTGCGGCCCGCAACGGCACGGGGCGGCGCCGGACACGGCGGAACCACCCGGGCGGGGACGAACGGTAGTCGACCCCGCCACGGATCGAACTCCCGTGCTGCTGGCACATCATGGACTGAAAATCGGACTTTCGATGGTCCGTGTTCGCACGATGCCTTCCACATCTGCGCTGATCGGCGTGGCGTGGGCGTGTCACCGGCATGCCGCGGCCGCCGCCATTCCTCCATTCGGGGGACATTGATCACCACCGGTTGCCGCGGCTCCCCGCCGACGGCCATGTTGTGACGCGTAGTTCGAACACCTCGATCGTTCGATCGGATGCACCGTCAAGGGAGCCCGAATGCCCTCCGCCGACATCGCCGTGGTCCTCGGCACCCGACCGGAAATCGTCAAACTCGCCGGTGTGGTGCGGCTCCTGGAGGACTCCGCCCGCATCGTCTGGACCGGTCAGCACTGGGATCCCGGCCTCACCACCGCGTTCTTCCGGCAGTACGCGCTCCCCGATCCGCACATCACGCTCAGCGGCGTCGCCGGCGAGGCCCGGGGCCGGCAGATCGGCCGCATGGTCAGCGCGCTCAGCGACCACTTCACCAAGCACCCGCCCGCCGCCGTCGTGGTCCAGGGCGACACCAACTCCGCCGCCGCCGGCGCGCTCGCCGCCCACTGCGCGGGCGCGCCGGTCGTCCACGTCGAGGCCGGACTGCGCTCCTTCGACCCGGACATGCCCGAGGAGGCCAACCGCCGCCTGATCGCCCCGCTCGCCGACCTGCACTGCGCCCCGACCGCGACCGCCGCCGCCCACCTGCTGCGCGAGGGCATCGAGGCGGACCAGGTGGTGGTCACCGGCAACACCGTCGTCGAGGCCACCCTGGAGTCACTGCCCGGACCGACCGAGGCCCGCCGGGTGCTGGACGGCTACGGGCTGCGCCCCGACCGCTATCTGCTGGCCACCCTGCACCGGCCCGAGAACACCGACGACCCGGCCAGGCTCGGCCGGATCCTCGGCCAACTCGCCGCACTGGAGCTGCCGGTGGTACTGCCCCTGCACCCGCGCACCCGGGCGGCGATCGAGCGCTACGGGCTCTCCGGCGCGCTCGCCGGGCTGCGTCCGGTACCCCCGGTCGACCACCGCACCTTCCTCGCCCTGGCCGCCGGCTGCCGGCTGCTGGTCTCGGACTCCGGCGGGGTCCAGGAGGAGTGCACGGTGCTCAAGCGGCCGCTGATCGTGGTGCGCAACTCCACCGAACGGCCCGAGGCGGTCCGGGCCGGCTTCGCCCGACTCGTGCGGCCCGGCGCCCAGCTCGACCTCGCCCTGCGGGAGGTGCTCGCGGACCCGGATTCGATCGGCTCGCTCGCCGGACGGCCCTCCCCGTACGGCAGCGGCACCGCGAGCGCCGAGATCGTCTCCGCCATCCGCTCCCGCTACCTCGTGGAGGACCGCGCGCGCCTGCTCTGCGCGAGCTGAACACTCCCTCCGGCCAGGTGCCGACCCCGCCGGAAGCGCTCCGGCGGGGTCGGCGCGCGGGCGTGGGCGACGGCGGGGGTTTGGCGGCGGTACCCCCGGACAGACGCCGTGCGACGGAACGTCCCCCACCGAAGGAGGGCACGGCCGATGCGCGGCAGAGACGACCTGGCCGGACGCACCGCCCTGGTGACCGGCTCCTCGCGCGGGCTCGGCCTGCTGATCGCGGGCGAGCTCGCCGACCGCGGCTGCCGGGTGATGCTCTGCGGCCGCGACGAACTCGCCCTCGAACGGGCCGTCCGCGGGCTGCGGGGCCGCCGGGGCGAGGTGGCCGCCACCGCGGGCGACCTGACCGCCGCCGACACCCCCGCCCGGCTGCTCGCCGCGGTCCGGGAGCACTTCGACGCCGAGGTGGACCTGCTGGTCAACAACGCCGGCCTGATCCAGGTCGGCCCGCTCACCACCATGCAGGAACAGGACTTCCGGCGGGCGCACGAGCTGATGGTGATGGCGCCGCTGCGGCTGGTCCAGGCGGTGCTGCCCGCGATGCGGGCGCGCGGCGCGGGCTCGATCGTCACCATCGGGTCGATCGGCGGCAAGGTCCCGGCGCCGCACCTGCTGCCCTACGTCACCGCCAAGTTCGCGCTCACCGGCCTCTCCGAGGGGCTGGCGGCGGAGCTGGCGCCGTACGGGATCCGGGTCACCACCGTCGTCCCCGGGCTGATGCGCACCGGTTCGCAGACCGCCGCCGAGTTCGCCGGACAGCCCGGGCGCGAGTTCGCCTGGTTCGCCACCGCCGCCTCGCTGCCGCTGCTGTCGACGGACGCGCGACGGGCGGCCCGCCGGATCGTCCGGGCGGTCGAGACCGGCCGCCGGGAGCTGGTGCTCACCCCGCTCGCCAAGGCCGCGGCACGCGCCCACGGACTCGCGCCGGCCACCACCGGCCGGCTGCTCACCCTCACCGCGCGGCTGCTGCCGCCCGCCGGCTCCGCCCCCGAGCACGGCGTGCCGGGTGTCCGGGCGGCGGCCCGCCACCGGCGCGGCGGCCCGGTCGACCGGCTCACCGCCCTCGGCCGCCGGGCCGCCCGGTCCCACAACGAACCGACGGCGTCCTGAGCCGCCCCAGGACGCGCCCCGTCCCACCGGAGGAGCACACCATGAAAGCCGTGACCTGGCACGGGCGCCGTGACGTCCGGGTCGACTCCGTCCCCGACCCGGTGCTCCGGGAACCCACCGACGTCCTGGTCGAGGTCACCACCACCGGGCTGTGCGGATCGGACCTGCACCTGTACGAGGTGCTCGGCGCCTTCCTCGACGAGGGCGACGTCCTCGGCCACGAGGCGATGGGCGTGGTGCGCGAGACCGGCAGCGCCGTGCACGCGGTCGGAGTCGGCGAGCGCGTGGTGGTGCCGTTCAACATCTCCTGCGGCACCTGCTTCATGTGCGTGAAGGGCCTGCACTCCCAGTGCGAGACCACCCAGGTGCACGACTACGGGACGGGCGCGGCCCTGTTCGGCTACACCAAGCTGTACGGGCAGGTCCCCGGCGGGCAGGCGGAGCTGCTTCGGGTGCCGTTCGGCAACACCCTGCCGATGGTGGTCCCGCACGGCCCGCCGGACGACCGCTACGTGCTGCTGTCCGACGTGCTGCCGACCGCCTGGCAGGCGGTGGAGTACGCCGAGGTGCCGCCCGGCGGCAGCGTCGCCGTGCTCGGGCTCGGCCCGGTCGGCGACATGTGCGCCCGGATCGCCCTGCACCGCGGCGCGGCCACCGTGATCGGGGTGGACCTGGTGCCCGAACGGCTGGAGCGCGCCCGGGAGCGCGGCGTCGAGGTGCTCGACCTCGCCCGGCTCGGCAACCGGGTCGTCGACGCCGCCAAGGACCTCACCGACGGGCGCGGCCCGCACGCCGTGATCGACGCCGTCGGCATGGAGGCGCACGGCTCCCCCGCCGCCACCGCGGCGCAGCGGATGACCTCGCTGCTGCCGGACGTGCTGGCCGCCCGGCTGATGAGCCGGGTGGGCGTGGACCGGCTGCACGCCCTGCACCTGGCCGTGGACATGGTGCGGCGCGGCGGCACCGTCTCGCTGTCCGGCGTGTACGGCGGCATGACGGACCCGCTGCCGGTGCTGACCATGTTCGACAAGCAGCTGCGGCTGCGGATGGGCCAGGCCAACGTGCGGCGCTGGACGGACGACCTGCTGCCGCTGCTCGGCGACGGCGATCCGCTCGGCGTGGACGGCTTCGCGACCCACCACCTGCCGCTGGCGGAGGCGCCGGCCGCGTACGAGATGTTCCAGCGCAAGCAGGACGGGGTGGTCAAGGTGCTGTTCCGGCCCTGAGCCGCTGCGCCCTGGCCCGGCGCCGCGAGGACGGGCACCGCCCCCTGGCGTGGGCGTACGCCGAGGCCTGCCGGGCCACGGTCGCCGGGCGGCCGGGCGCCGCCGGCCCGGTCACCAGCGGAGGGCCAGACTCTTCAGTCCGTTCTGGAAGTTGGAGACCAGCCTGCTCGGCTCCGCCCCCGGTACGGGCCGCAGGCCCGGCAGTTCGGTGACGATGCGGCGCAGCACGGCCGACATCTGGATCCTGGCGAGCTGCGCCCCCACGCAGAAGTGCGGGCCGAAGCCGAAGCTCACGTGGTCGTTGGGCGAGCGGGTGATGTCCAGGCGGTCGGGGTCGGGGAACACGGTCTCGTCGCGGTTGGCGGAGGCGTGGTAGACCACCACCTTGTCGCCCCGGCGGATCGTCGATCCGGCCAGTTCGACGTCCTGGGTGGCGGTGCGCCGGAACTCCAGCACCGGCGGCCAGAAGCGCAGCAGCTCCTCCACCGCCGAGGCCGTCAACTCCGGCCGTTCGCGCAGCAGTCGGTACTGGTCGGGGTGGGCGAGGAGGGAGTGCAGACCGCCGGGCAGACCGTTGCGCAGGGTCTCGTTCCCGGCGACCGCGAAGAGGAAGAACATCGTCTCGAACTCGGCGGTGCCCAGTCCGGCGTCCCGCATCCGGGCCACGATGCTGCCGGGCGGCGGCTGTTCGGCGAGCGCGTGGGCGTAGGCGAACATGTCGGCGAGCGCGGCGCGGGAGCGCGGGTTGACGGGGCGGCCGTCCGGGGTGGTGAGCGCCGTCGGGCGGTGGGCGAGCGCTGCGCGTCCGAGGCCGGTGAGGCCGGACGGGTCGGCGGTGCTGGAGCCGGCCCGGTCGGCGTCCTGGTAGCCGATGACCCGGTTCGACCAGTCGACCAGCAACCGGCGGTCCTGGTCCGGCACGCCGAGGATCCGGGCCAGGGTCCAGACCGGCAGGTCGGCGGCGAGCGGCACGAAGTCGGCCTCGCCCAGCGGGCGGACCGCGTCGACGAGCCGGGCGGCCCGCGCCTCGATGGCGGCGGTCAGCTCCCGCAGGGCGCGGGGGGTGAAGGCCGCCGCGACGATGCGGCGCAGCCGGGAGTGGTCGGGCGGGTCCTGGTTGAGCATCATGGTGCGGGCGAAGTCCAGGTCCGCGGTGGTGTCGGGGTCGCGGATCTGGGTGGCGCCCAGGTGCGAGGAGAACAGCCCGGGCGTGCGCAGGACGTGCTTGACGTCTGCGTGCCGCAGCACCGCCCAGTAGCCGGGGCCGGCCGGCCACTCCCCCACCGGCGGCTCCTCGACCCAGCAGACCGGGGACGCCGCCCGCAGTTCCCGGAACAGCTCGTGGGGCACGCCCCCGGCGTAGGTGGCGGGCAGGAAGATCCGGTTCACGCGAGCCTGGTCGACGCCCATGCCGTGCGACCGTACGCCACCGAGCGGCGGCCCACCAGAACGCGGCTGCGCCCGTCCGCCGCCGGGATGCCGTAGGGTCGGCCAATGGCGAAGTACTTCGACGTGCATCCGGAATCCCCGCAGCCGCGCACCATCGGCACCGTGGCCGACAGCCTCCGGTCCGGGGCCCTCATCGCGTATCCGACCGACTCCTGTTTCGCGCTCGGCTGCCGGTTGGACAACCGTGACGGCCTGGAGCGGATCCGGTCGATCCGGCGGCTGGACGATCGGCACCACTTCACCCTGATGTGCGAGGACTTCGCACAGCTGGGGCAGTTCGTGCAGCTCGACAACAACGTCTTCCGGGCCGTCAAGGCCGCCACCCCCGGCAGTTACACCTTCATCCTCCCCGCCACCAAGGAGGTCCCGCGCCGGCTGATGCACCCGAAGAAGAAGACGGTGGGGGTCCGAATCCCCGACCACGCCGTCACCAGGGCCCTGCTCGCCGAACTCGGCGAGCCGCTGGTCTCCAGCACGCTGCTCCTGCCGGGTGACGACGAGCCGATGACCCAGGGGTGGGAGATCAAGGAGCGCCTCGACCACGTGCTGGACGCGGTGGTGGACTCCGGCGACTGCGGCACGGTGCCGACGACGGTGGTCGACTTCTCCGGGGGCGAGCCGGAGATCGTCCGCCGGGGGGCCGGCGACGTCACCCGCTTCGAGTGACGCCGCCGGGCACGAGCCGGCTCAGGCGGCGACGAGGTCGCTGAGTTCGCGCAGGTCGACGCCGCGGCGCAGGGCGCGCAGGTCGGCCTGGAGGTCGGACAGCGGAACGGCGAGCACGGTGCAGCGGGCGTGGGCCAGGCAGTAGCGGCTCACCGAGCCGCCCTGGAACAGGCGGCGGACCGTGGTGCGCAGCGCGCCGTGCCGGCCCGCGCCGACCACCAGCAGGTCGCCCGGCCGGCCGGCCATCGCGGTCAGGACCGGGCCGGGCTCGCCGCGCACCACGTGGGGCTCGACGCGGACCCCGGCCGGGAGGCCGCCGAACGCCTGGTCCAGGGCCCGGGCCAGGCGCGCGTCGGCCATGTCCTGCCAGGCGCGGAGCAGCGACGGGCAGGGGCGCAGCCGGTAGTTGTACTCGCCGCCGGCCGGCGTCCAGGCGAGCACCGGCACCAGGACGGCGCCCCGGTCACGCGCCTCGTCCGCCGCCCGGTGCAGGGCGGTCAGGCTGTGCAACGATCCGCTGACTCCGACGATGACGCGCGCGCCGTCCGACATGATCCTTCACTTTCCGGTGTTCGATCCACTGAATGCTTAGGGATTATGCTTCCACAGGGGCCATAGGCCTGCAAATCGAAGGCTTTAACTGTATATGGCCTTGCATCGCCCATGCCCTTCCGACCGCCGGGCGGAAATCGGTGGCGGCCCCCGCCGGCCCCGGTCCACCCTGGGCGGCGTGACAGCACAGCAGACCCCGAACGGCACCGCTCCGGATGCGCCCGAGCCCGGGTACCGCATCCGCGCCCTCCACACGGCCGCCACCGTGACCGTCTACCAGGCGTACGGCCCGGAGATCGGGCCGGCGGCGGCGCGGGACGGACGCTTCCCCGCGCAGTGGGAGCGCGACCGGATGACGTGGATCAAGCCCTCGTTCCTCTGGATGATGTACCGCTGCGGATGGGCGACCAAGGAGGGGCAGGAGACCGTCCTCGCCGTGGAGATCGACCGGGCGGGCTTCGCATGGGCGCTGGAGCACGCCTGCCTCTCGGGCTACCGACGCGGGCTGCACCCGGACCGGGCGACCTGGCAGCGCCGGCTGAAGCGGGCACCCGCCCGGGTGCAGTGGGACCCCGAACGCGACCTGCACCTGCGTCCGCTGCCGTACCGCTCGCTGCAACTCGGCCTGACGGGCGAGGCCGCGCGCCGGTACGCGGACGAGTGGACGGTGTCCATCACCGACGTCACCCCGCTGGTGCGGCGGATCCACGGCCATCTGCGCGACGGCGGGACGGACGCCGCCCGGCTGCTGCTGCCGGACGAGCGGCCCTACCCGGTGGCGGAGGGCGCGCTGGCCCACCTCGGCGGGTGACCGACCGGGGCCGGCGGCATACGATCACAGGGTGTCCAAGTCCTGTGATCGCTCGTCGACGGCCGCCGCGGCGGCCTGCTCCGCCGCGTGGGCGGCCTGCTCCATGGAGTCCGTGCTGTCGATCGGGTCGGTGGGGTCGGTCCTGTCGATCGGCTCGGCCGGGTCGGTGCTCTCGATCGGGTCGGCCGGCAGCGTCCTGTCGATCGGCTCGGCCGGCTCGGTGCTGTCCGTGCTGTCCGCCGGGTCGTGGCTGAGCGTCGGCTCGGTGCTCTCCGCCGACTCGCGCTGGTCGGTGCTGTCCTGGCGCTCCCGGGGCGGGCTGCTGGCGGCCGGCGCGGTGGCGCTCACCGCGGGCGCGCTGCTCGCCGGCGGGGCGCGTCCGCGACGCCGCCCCCGGTAGGGGCGCGGGTGGTGCCACGGCCGGCCGGCGCGCTCCGGCCACTGCTGCTCCTGCGCAATCCGGCGTTCTGGTACGTGAGCGCGCTGGCCGCGATGTGGCCGGTGCTGCGGCTGCTGCCCGCCGAGCGGGTACGGGCGCTGCGGGAGTGGGCGTCGACCGACCTGGACAATCTGCGCCCCTGGCCGGACGGCCACCCGATCGGGTCACTGACGGTGTCGGCGTTCGTCCCGCAGGACACCGTGTGGGTCTGGCCGGTGTTCGCGCTGTCCGTCTTCGCCGTGGTCGGGGCGCTCGGCGCCCGGCGGGCGGTGGCGGTGCTGGCCCTCGTGCACGTGGCGGCGACCGTGCTGACCGAGGGACTGGTGTGGTGGCGGATCGAGCACGGCGCGCTGCCCGCCGAGGCGGCGCACGCCCTGGACACCGGCCCCTCCTACGTGGTGGTCGCAGCGCTGGCGGTGGCGGCCTGCCGGGCCCGGCCGGTGTGGTCGCGGGCGGTGTGGCTGGTGATGCTCGCGGTGGCGGCGCCCAACCTGCTCGGCGGGGTCGCGGACGGCGAGGTCGCCGCCGTGGGACACCTGGTCTCGCTGCTCGCCGGGCTCGCCGTCGCGGCCGCGCACCGGCTGGGGCTGCCGCCGGTCGCCCGGCGCGCCGCCTCGCCGGCGCCGCCTCAGACCGAGCGGGTGCCGTCGAGGTAGGCGAGCACGGCCAGCACCCGGCGGTTGTCGTCGTCGGAGGCGCCGAGTCCCAGCTTGGCGAAGATGCCGGAGGTGTGCTTGCTGACCGCGCCCTCGCTGAAGTGCAGCCGCTGGGCGATCGCGGCGTTCGAGCGCCCCTCGGCCATCATCGCCAGCACCTCGCGCTCGCGCGGGGTGAGCAGCGCCAGCGGGCGGTCGTCGGCGTTGCGGGCGAGCAGCCGGGTGATCACCTGCGGGTCCATCACGGTGCCGCCGGAGGCGACGGTGCGCAGCGCGTCCATGAACTGCCCGGCGTTGGCGACCCGGTCCTTGAGCAGGTAGCCGACCGCCCCGGCGCCGTCGGCGATCAGCTCCCGCGCGTACAGCTGCTCGACGTGCTGGGAGAGCACCAGCACGGGCAGGCCCGGCCGCTCCCGGCGGGCCGCGAGGGCGACCTGGAGGCCCTCGTCGGTGAAGGTGGGCGGCAGCCGGACGTCGACCACCGCGATGTCCGGTCGGTGCTCGGCGAGCGCGGCGGCGAGTTCGGGGCCGCTGCCCACCGCCGCGACGATCTCGTGCCCGTGGGCGCCGAGCAGGAGGGACAGGCCGTCCCTCAGGAGGTAGAGGTCCTCGGCGAGGACAACGCGCACGGTAGCTCCATGGTCAGCCGGGTCGGTCCGCCCGGGGGGCTGACCAGCGTGAGCGTACCGTCGAACGCGGCCAGCCTGCGTTGGATTCCGCGCAGGCCGGTGCCGCGCCCGGGGTCCGCTCCGCCCCGCCCGTCGTCGGTGACCTCGGCGCGCAGCCGCCCGTCCGCGTGGACCAGGTCCACGGCGGCGTGCCGCGCCCCGGCGTGCTTGACCGCGTTGGTCAGGGCCTCGCTGACCGCGTAGTAGAGCGCCGACTCGACCGGGGCCTCGGCCCTGCCCGGCAGCTCGGCCCGGACGTCGACGCGCAGCGGCACGTCCAGGGCCAGGGCGCGCAGCCCCTCGGCCAGGCCGCGCTCGGCGAGCACCGGCGGGTGGATGCCGCGGACCAGGTCGCGCAGCTCCTGGAGCGCCTGGGCGACGTTCTCCTGCGTCTCCGTCACCACCGTCTTCGCCCGCGCCGGGTCACGGTCGATCAGCGCGGCCACCGCGCCCAGCCGCAGGCTCACCGCGACCAGGCGGGCCTGGGCGCCGTCGTGCAGATCGCGCTCGATCCGGCGCAGCTCGGCGGCCTGCGCCTCGGTGACCTCCAGCCGGGTCTCGGTCAGCTGCTCGACCCGGAGGGCCAGGCGGGAGCGCTCGGTGGGGCCGAGCAGCAGCCGCGTCCACCGGCCGTGCAGGCGCAGCGCCGGGCGGGCCAGCGCCGGACCGGCGACGGCCAGCGCGAGACCGAGCGGAAGGGCGGGGGTCGTTCCGAGGCCGAGGCCGAAGTCGGGGCCGAGGCCAGGGACGGGGAAGGGCAGCGGCAGGACGGTGCGGGCGAGGGTGTGGACGCCGGTGGCGAGCAGCAGCGGCGGCGTGGCGGCGAGGACGCCGCCGACCACCGGGTTCAGCACCACCCAGAGGAGGTCGCGCCACGTCGCCGGGTCCTTCCAGAGCCAGCGCAGGGTGCGGGAGACGTTCGCGAACCAGCGGTTCTTCTGGTAGTCGTGGCCGGTCCAGAACCAGCCGTGGAGGGTGCGTTCCAGCGCCGGACGCGGCAGGTACGGCGGCGGCACCGGCACGCCCGACCAGCGGCCGGCACAGGCCCTGGCGAGGCCGGCCGCCGTGCGGGCGAGCCGGGTCGTGGCGGGGAAGAGGAAGAAGATCCCGAGGCCGAACCAGAGCGCGAAGCTGCCCAGGACGACCGCCAGCAGCAACAGTTCGGCGGGAACGACCGCCGTCAGCACCAGCAGCCGGCCGAGCGCGGCGGCGCGGCCGCGCAGGGCGCCGTGGGCGGCGGGCATCGTGCTGTTCACCGGGCCTCCGGTCGGTGGTCGGACGTCCTGGGCCCGGGCGGGCCCGCCGGGGTGACGGAGCGTCGCCCGGTCATGGTCCCAGCTCCGCCGGCGGGGACGGGCGGTCGGGTCCTGCCGGACGATGCGGCCCGGGTGGCCCGTTCAGCCGGTGCGCCGCCCGCAGGCAGAACGCGCCGAGCACGACGAACGCCACCGCCAGCGGTATCCCCACCGCCCCGGGCAGGTGGAGCGCCAGGAACCAGCCGCGCGCGGAGGGCGTGAACAGTGCCAGGGCCAGCGCCACCAGGCCCTGGGGCGCGACCAGCAGAATGCCGACGGTGGTCAGCAGGCCGACCGCCACCGAACGTCCGCGCGGTAGCCCGCCCGCCCGCGCAGGCCCTGGCGTGCGGCGGAGCCCCTTGTGCAGCAGGTCCAGCAGCTCCGGTCCGCGCGCCTCCAGCCTGCGCCGGGCGGCCCGGCCCAGCGCCCACGCGTACAGCGCGCCCGTGAGCAGGCCCGCCGGTGCCCCCGCCCAGCGCAGTGGCGCGCTGTCCAGCAAGGCCCCGGCCAGCACCACCCCGGCTGCGGGCAGGGCGGCGAGCAACTGCAGCCAGAACGCCGCCAGCCCCTGGGCACGAACGTGCTCGGCGCTCTCGTCGACGAGGTCGTCGAGCGGGCCGCCGCCGGGACGGTCCGGCGACGGGGCCGCACCGGTCACCGACATCAGCGGAACCAGCCCGGCCGCGGCGCCGAGGACGGCCGGCAGCACCGCGAACACCCACGGCCGGACGGCTGCCGGGGCGAGCGGCAGGGCGGCGACCGTCAGCAGCAGCGCCACCGGGGCGGTGACCAGCAGCCAGGCGGCCTGCCGGGCCCGGACGTCGGCCCGCTCCGCGCCCGGCACCACCAGGGTCAGCCAGAGCGCACCCGCGTCCAGGCCGTACAGGTTGACGCAGAACGCGCCCGCGAACAGCGCGGCGACCACGCCCGCCCACGGCACCAGCACGTCGTAGCCGTCGAGCAGCGGGAGCAGGGCGGTGAACACGCCCGTCCAGAACGCGGTCCGCAGGAACCGCACCCGGCGGGGGTCGCGCCGCCAGAGCAGCAGTTCCTTGCCCAGGACCGCGCCCGCCGGGGTGTCCGGGAGCAGCCGGGAACGGGGCCGGGCGCGGGCCGCGGCCGGGCGGGGGCGGTGCCCGTCGCCGCGCACCGGCTGCCGGGAGAGCAGCGCCGCCCAGGCCGCCAGGAGGAGTCCGCAGACGGCGGCCAGCCCGCCGAGCGCGGCGGCGGCCGTCACCCGGTCCGCCCGGCGGGCCGCGTCCACCGCGACCACCGCCCAGCCCGAGGGCAGCACCCGCAGCGCGGCGGCCGTCCCGGCCGCCCGGTCGCCGCTGCCGAGCCGGGCCAGGAAGCCGAGCGCGAACCAGCCGGAGTTGAGGCAGGCCATCACCAGCCCCACCAGCAGGGCGGACAGCTCCCGGCCGAGCCGGAAGCGCAGCACACCGCCCAGCGCCGACGGGGTGAGCCTCGCCAGCAGCACCACGAAGAGCAGTTGGAGCAGCACGGCGGGCACCGCGACCAGCGCCGCCGCCGGGCCCTGGCGGACGCCGTAGAGGAACAGCCCGCCGAAGGCGACCAGCGCCAGCAGCGGGGTGACGCCGACGAAGGCTGCGCCGAGCAGCCCGAGAGCCAGGCTGCGCGGGCGGATCGGCACCATGGCGAACCAGGCCGGACGCAGGGCAGCGTCGCCGCCGGTGACCAGCGGCCCGAGCGCCCACCCCAGGCTCCACAGCAGCTGCGCGAGCGCCAGCACGCCGAACCCGGCCTCGGGCGTGGCGTAGTGCGCCAGGCCGAGCAGCGCGGTGCCGACCGCACCCGCTCCGCCGCACACGGCGGCCACGGCCAGCCCGGCGGCGCGGGGACCGGTCATCGACCGCCGCAGGACGGTCGCCTTCATCCCCGCGAGCGCGGTGACCGCGACGCGGCCGCCCGCGGTCCGCGGGACCGTCAGGACGCCAGCCATTCCAGCCCCTCCGCTCCCCCGGTCCGGGCGCCGACCAGCTCGACGAACACGTCCTCCAGCGCACGACCGCCCCGCACCTCGGCCACCGGCCCGGCGGCCGCCACCCGGCCCCCGGCGATCACCGCGACGTGGTCGCAGAGGCTCTCGACCAGGGCCATCACGTGGCTGGAGAACACCACCGAACCGCCGGCCGCGACGAACCGCCGCAGGATCGTCCGCACGGTCGCCGCCGACACCGGGTCGACCGCCTCGAACGGCTCGTCCAGCACCAGCAGCCAGGGCGCGTGCAGCATCGCGACGGCCAGGCCGATCTTCTTGCGCATCCCGGTGGAGTAGTCGATCACCGGCGTGCGCGCCGCGTCGGCCAACTCCAGCACGACCAGCAGTTCCTCGGCGCGGGAGTCCACCGTCCGCCCGTCCATGCCGCGCAGCCGGCCCAGGTACCGCAGCAGCTCCAGGCCGGTCAGCCGCTCCGGCAGCGCCAGGCCGTCGGGCAGCACGCCCAGCAGCGCCTTGGCGCGCAGCGGGTCGGCCCACACGTCGACGCCGAACACCTCCGCCCGACCGGCGTCCGGCCGCAGCAGCCCGACCGCCATCGACAGGGAGGTGGTCTTGCCCGCCCCGTTCGGCCCGACCAGCCCGTAGAACGAGCCGCTCGGCACGGTGAGCTCCACCCCGTCCACCGCCCGGTGATCCCCGAACCGCTTGCTCAGCCCCACCAACCGCAACGCCGCCACGCCCTCGCCCTCCTGCCCATGCCCGGCCCACCCACGCCGGGCGACCCCTGCAAACGCTAGGACGGACACGATCGAGGCGGAATCCACCCCACTTCACACTTCAAGGTGGGTCCAGCCCCACCCCGGGCCGGAGCGCGGACGGGTACTCGCCATGGGTGACACGCCGTCGGCGGCAGGGATCTGGACACGGTGTCCCCCTTGTTGCGGTGGGTTTGGTTTGGCCAGTGGAGTGGGAAGCCGGCTGCGTCGACTCCCCACTCCACGCCCCGCCCTCGGCCGCAGAGCCCGCCCCACCCCGGCGTGCCAAAGCCCGGCGGGACCGACCGCCGGAGTGAAAGGTCGATCAGGCCGACTTTCCACTCCACACCCCACCCCCCTCAGGCCGCGAGGATCCCGGCCAGGCGGGTTGCCTCCGCGCGGACACGGCGGGGGGTTGTGGGGGTTGTGGGGGTGGTGAGGGTGGCCAGGGCGGGGATGGGGGTGTGGAGGGCCTCGGCGGCGGCGCAGTCGGCGGCGAGGGTGAGGAGGGCCGGCAGGCCGCGGTGGGTGGGGTCGGGGGCGAGGTCGGTGAGCATCGTGGCGAGCACGGCGAACACCGGGCGGCCCGCGCCGCCCCGGGCGGCGTCGGCGAGGACGGGCAGGAACCGGTTCGGCTTGGCGACGGACAGCCGCCACAGCGCCGCGAGCCACCCGCCGAGCGCCTCGGGCCGCAGCCGTCCTCCGGCGGTCAGCGCCAGCAGGGCGTCCAGGGCGGCGGTGCGGTGCTCGGCCCGGGCGGCGGTGAGCCCGTAGGCGAGCAGCAGGTGGCTCACCGGCCCGGGCTCGCCCGGGAGCTCCGCGAGCCGGGGCAGCAGGGAGCCCGGTTCGCGGGGGCCGGGGTCCGCCGCCTGGATCGCCAGGGCGGGCAGGCCGTGCGCGGCGACGGTCTCCGGGTGCCAGGGCGCCGTCCAGGGCAGCTGGGCGAGCTGGCCGGCCGACGGCCGGAAGGCGGACGAGAACCAGTCGGCGCCGGTGGGGTCGGGCAGCGCGTGCAGCAGCCCGGTGACGCCCTCGGACACGGCCGGGACGGGCGCGAGCGGGCCGATGCGCGGGGCGTCACCAGGGGACCCGTCCGGGGGCCGGACGTGGAACTCCTCGGGTGCGGGCGGGGGTATGTCGGGCGGCAGCTCGCAACCGAGCCCGGCAGCCGCCGCGCGGGCGGCCGGCAGCGCGTGCGGCGGCACCCGGAGCAGTGCCTGGGCCAGATCGGCGGGCCAGGGGCGGGCACCGGCCGCCCGGTGGGCCGCGAGCCGCTCGGCGAGCACGGCCGGGTCGAGGCTGCCGTCCCCGGCGGTGGGAGTGGCGAGCAGCACCGGTACCGGCGCGTCGGTGACCCCGCACGCCGCTTCGAGCACGCGCAGCGCGGGGACCAGGGCGGCCGCGCGCAGCGGGTCCCGGAGGGCGAGCAGTTCGTCGGTGAGCGCGGCCGACCGGTGCCCGCGGCCGGTCAGGGCGTCGAGCAGGCAGCCCAGCGTGCCCCCGACGGTGCCGATGCCCGCGAACAGGAGCGGGTTCTCGCCGCGGCCCGGGGCGACCGGCGCGAGCGCGGCGGCGAGGGCGGCCGCGTCGTGCCGGTGTTCGGCGACCAGGGCGGCCAGCACCACCTCGAACTCGCCGGGGTCGGGCACCGCGTCGGCCAGCACGGCGGACAGCCGCTCGGCGAGCTCGAACGGCCCGGCGGGAGCGGCCGGGAGCGCGGCGGGCGGCGCGGGCCGCAGCACCGGGGCGGGTTCCCCGGTCCTTGGCGGCGCGGTGGCCAGCAGCTCGTGCGCCTCCGACCGCAGGGCGGGGCCGAGCGCTTCGGCGGCGGCGCGCACGGCCTCGGCCGTGGCCGGGTCGGCGGCGTCGGGCAGTTGCCGGGCGGCCAGCCGCAGCGCGCGCTCCTGGACCGCGGCCGCCGGGTGCCCGAAGGCCACCGCGAGGGCGGGCAGCAGGTCGTCGGCCCGGGCCGGGTCCGCGCGCAGCACGGCCTCGGCCCAGCCCAGCTGGACGGTGGCGAGCGCCTTCTCCGGGCGGGCCAGGACGGCGGCCGTGAGCTCGGTGAACAGTTCGGCGGAGAGCCGGGCGTCCAGGGACCGCAGCGCCGCCTGGGCGGCCTTGGCGGCGGTCGGCGCGCCGTCGGCGGCCAGCCGGACGTGGTCGCGGGCCCGGGCGGCGACCTCCTCCGGGTCGGGGGCCAGCTCCGCGTACAGCCGCAGGAACCCGCGCAGATTGCCGGGCCGGTCGCCGCGCAGCAGCCGGCCGACGCAGCGGTCGAGCAGTTCGGCGCGGTCCAGCAGACCCTCGCCCGCCAGGGCGGTGAGCGCCTTGGGCCACTCGTTCTCCGGCCCGAAGCGGTCGGCGTACGGGTCGGCGAACGCGGAGCCGGCGTCCGGGACGTCGAACAGCCGGCGGACGAACTCGGCGAGCCTGGGCTGGGCGCGCAGCCAGGAGAGCAGGGTGTCGTGGTGCGGCACCGGCGGGCGCAGCCCCTGGTCGGCGAACCACTCGCCGATCCCGCGGTGGTGGCCGTAGCGCACCAGGCTCCCCTCGCGCACCCAGCCGGTCAGATAGCCGTCGGTGGCCGGGACCTCGGCGCCGGTCCACGCGTCGAGGCCGTGGGCGATCAGCCAGCGGATGTGGTCGCCGCGCGCGGGCAGCCACTCGGCGAGCCGGACCGCGAGTTCACGCTGGAACGCCGGGTCGCGGTGCGGCGGCAGCAGGGCCGCCAGCAGGGTGCGGGCGTCCGCGTTGGTGGAACCGCCGCCGGGCAGCGGCCAGGTGAACGAGAGCATCCGCCGCGCGGTCAGCCAGTCCAGGGCCTCCGCCGGCGTGGCGGCGGCGAACAGCCCGGAGAACTGCAGCGCGGCGAGCTGGTCGTACGCGGCGGAGTAGCGCCGCATGTCACCGGAGGAGAGCTCGCGCAGCAGCTCGGTGCGGAACCTCCGCAACGGGGCCCGCAGATGTCCCAGTTCGGTGGCGGGGACCCCGGACAGCCGGTCGATCACCCCCTGCGGCACCCGGGCGGCGATGAGCGCCCGCACCTCGTCCCAGGTGATCGTCCCACTCGTGGGATCGGTCATGACACCCCTCCTCCGCCCGTCCGCTTGTCGATCACGAAGCTAGCGGACCCCACCGACAATCCGGATCGGCCGGGGAACGGTGCGGGAGCGCGGCGGCCGGGGCGCCCCGACCGCCGCCGGTGTCACGCCCGGGCGCGGCGGGCGGTGAGGACGGTGTGGACGAGGACTCCGACGAGGAGGAAGAGGACGCCCTGGTAGACGGCGGCGTAGCCGGCGCCGGCGACCAGCCAGGCGGAGAAGGCGAAGGCGCCGAGGGCGACGGTGAGGTCGCGGGCGAGGCGGGCGGGGGCGACGCGGTCGCGGTCGCCGCGCAGCAGCCAGTACAGCTGGGCGGCGCTGGAGAGCAGGTAGGGAACGGTCGCGGTGAAGGTGGTGACCAGCACCAGGGTGTCGAAGGCGGCCTTGGCCCCGGAGGCGAAGTCGAGGACGGTGAGCAGCGAGGCGAGGGTGACGCCGGTCAGGACGCCGAAGACGGGCACGCCGCGGCGCTCGGTGGCGAAGACGGCGGGGAACAGGCCGTCCTTGGCGGCGGCGTAGGGGGCCTGGGCGGACAGCAGGGTCCAGCCGTTGAGCGCGCCGGTCATCGAGACGAGGGCGGCGACGGCGACGGCCGTGCCGCCCCAGGAGCCGCCGAAGACGGCGTTCACGGAGTCGGAGAACGGCGCGGTGGAGTGGACCAGCCGCTCGTGGGCGACGGTGCCGAACACGGCGACCGTGCCGAGCAGGTAGACCACGGCCGCGCCCACGGTGCCGAGCACGCTGGCCCGGCCGACGTTGCGCTCCGGGTCGCGGACCTGGCCAGCGCTCATCGCGGCCGACTCCACGCCGAGGTAGCTGAAGAGCAGCAGCGCGGCGGCGGCCGTCATCCCGCCGAGCCACCCCTCCCCGGTCGCGTCGAAGGGGCCGAGGTTCGCCGGGTCGAACGAGCCGAGGCCGGCCACCGCGACCACCGCCAGGGGGATGAACTTGAGCACGGTGGCGATGAGTTGGACGGCGCCGACGTAGCGGGTGCCGGCCAGGTTGGCGAGCGCGGGCAGCCACTGGACGGCCAGCGCGCAGCCGAGGGCGAGGCCGGTGGAGCGGCCGACGGCCGGCCACAGGACGGTGAGGTAGCCGACGGCGGCGACGGCGAGGGCGGCGTTGCTGACCCAGGTGGTGATCCAGTAGGACCAGGCCGCCATGAAGCCGGCGAAGTCGCCGAAGGCCTCGCGGGCGTAGACGTAGGGGCCGCCGGTACGCGGGTCGCGGCGGGCGAGCCGTCCGAAGACCAGGGCCAGGGCGATGGCTCCGGCGGTGAGCACGGCGAAGGCGAGCAGGCTGACCGTTCCGTACGGAGCGACCGCGGCGGGGATCATGAAGATGCCGCCGCCGATGATGTTGCCCATCACCAGGGCGGTCGCGGTCGGCAGACCGAAGCGGCGGACGGCGGACGGCCGGGGCGACGACGGTGCCGGGACCGGTGCCGGTTCGCGTGCCGGTGCCGGTGCCGGGGGCGACGGCTCGGGGGGTGCCTGCCGGGTCGCGGCCGGGCTGCTGTGCATGGGGGTGTGGTGCCTTTCCTGCGTCCTGCGCGCTCGGTGGAGCGGACGCCCATGCTCATGCAGGCGGCACCTTGTACCAAATCGGCGGGATTTGTCCTCCGGACCGGCCCGCCCACCGGAAAACCTCCGGTCCCGCGACGGCCGGACGGGCACTCGTCCGGCACCCTCCCACCGCGGTCACCCGGGTCGCCCGGGCCGACGGGATCACCCGGGTCGCCGGGGGTGCGGGGGCCCGCCCGCACGGCCCCCGGTACCCCCGGCGGACGTCACTCGGCCACGAAGGTACTGCCGCTCCACTCGAAGACGTCCAATGGGACGCCCTCGTGCACGGCCGTTCGGCCGGTGCGCCGGAAGTGCTCGTACCGGTTTCCGGTGAGGACCTTGACCACGCTCTCACCGGCCGCGACCTCACGCACGCGCGCGAAGTCCGATCCGGCCGCTCCGCCTTCGAGCAGGATGTTCGCCTTCGGCTCCGTCATCGTGATACCTCCCGGGGTGGCTCCGCCATCGATACCTGACTGGGCCCCGAACCCTACGCAGCCACCCGCCGCCGGATAACCCCTATTCGCTTCTTTCCCGGGTCGGTTAGGGGGGTCGGTCCCACGGATCGGCGCATCCCCGGCAGGCTCCGCGCACCGGCGCTCGGAACGGCGCGACCTTCCGCGAGGGCCCGCGCGGGCCTTCGCGGGCCTTCGCGAGCCCTCGCGGAAGTCGCCGGGGACGGCGAAGGCCGGCCCGGTCGCGCCCCTCCGTCAGCCTGCCGTGTGCCGCAGGATCTCCAGGACCTCGCCGGCGATCGCCGCCTCGTTCTGCTCGAACACCGGCCCGGTCAGCTGGTCGGTCTCCGCCGGCAGGCCGGTGAGCACGGGGGTGTGCAGGTGCCCGCCGGGCAGTTGCGGGGCCAGTTCCAGGCGCAGCCGGTTGGTGCGGTACGCGACCTCGTTGGAGAGGTAGCCCCCGCCGCCGCCGGCGACCGCGCGCGAGCCGGGGGTCGGGCCGTCCGCCCGGTCGACCGGGGCGGACGCTCCGGCGGGGATCTCGGTGACGGTGGTGTTCAGCTTGACCGGGAAGGGCTGCTGAACGGCCGTCATCGGCCCGGCCGGCAGGGTGGTGGCGATGAACTCCGCGCCGGGGCCGAGACCGGGGGCGGTGACGGGGTGGTCCCGGGTGCCGCCGGAGAGGGCGCCGACGTTGTCCGGGTAGGGGTCGGCGGAGCGGGCGCGGCCGGCCCAGGCCTCCAGGGTGAACAGGCCGGGGTAGCCCTGGCTGATGGTGGTGATGAGGTCGGCGGAGCGGTGGCCGGGGGCGAGCCGCGGGGCGAAGGCCCGCTCGACCATGCCGCGGTCGAAGTCGCCGTAGCGGACCGGGAGGACCACCGCCTGGACCTCGGCGCGGGTGCCGTCGGCGAGGGTGATCCGCCGGCCGTCCAGTTGCAGGACCGCCGAGCCCGAGGGATTGGCGCGACGCGGCTCGGCGTCCAGGCCGAACGGGTCGAAGCCGCTCACGAAGATCCGGCGCACGCCGTGCCGGGCACCGAACCCGCTGTCGGCCAGCCCGCGCGAGGCGTCCTCGAAGCGTTGCCGCAGGGCCGCCTGGTCGACGGTGAAGCCCGGCTGCCAGCGGGCGAGTTGGACGGTCATGGCGACCCTGGTCCAGTACAGCGGGCGGTCGTCGCCGGCCGGCAGGTCGCCGCCGGGGCGGTGGCCCTGGGCGCGGTCGACACCGGCCCGCCAGAGCGCCCGGCCCCACGCGTCGACGATCCGGCCGGCGCCGGCGGCGTTGCGAGCGGCGCAGAGCGCGGCGGGGAAGCCTCGGACGAAGTCGCCGAGGCCCCCGCGTTCGGTCAGCGCGGCGGTCCGCGGGTCCGCGGTGCGCGCCTGCTCCCGGTCGAGCGGCGCGGAGTCGACGGTCCGACAGGACGGGCGGCCCGTCCGGCCGTCGTCGGCACCGGCGGTACCGGCGGGGAGGATGGTGGCGGCGAGAGCGCCGATGAGGGTCGCGGTGAGGGCGACCCGGCGCCGGGCGGTCGTCATGGCGTGGACACTACAGTCGGGCGCCCGCGCTTCACCAGAGCGCCTACCGGCCGCCACGGACGGTGAGCACGGACAACGCCGTGCCGTGGGAGATCCGCAGCAGAACGGCCCTCGACCCCCCCTGGCGGGTCACGCCCCGTAGCGGTTTACTGGGAGTGAGCAGGGCAGAGGACGGAGGCCCGGCGATGGAATGTCCCCACCCACCCGGATTCCACGCTGAGGTCCGCGCACAGTACGCGGCCGCCGGAGCCGAAACGGCCCGGCTGCTGCGCTCGGTGTCCGAGGACCTCTGGACAGCGCCCACCCCGTGCCGCGACTGGGATGTGCGCGCGCTGGTGAACCACCTGGCGGCGCAGCACCTGTGGGTGTGCCAGGCGGTCGCCGGATACACCCCGGAACAGATCGGCCACCGCTTCGAGGGCGACGTACTCGGACGCAACCCGCTGGGCGTGTGGGCGATGGCGGTGCGCGGCGCGTCGCGCGCGCTCAACCGCCCCGGTGCGCCCGACCTCCTGGTGCACCTGCCGTACGGCCTGCGGGACGCCGGCGGGTACGCCCGGGAGCTGACGGCCGAGACCGTCGTGCACGGCTGGGACCTCTCCCGGGCGCTGGGCGAGCGCGTCCGGATGCCGCCCGGCGCCGCCCGCTACGCGCTCGACGAGTTCCGCGGCTACCGCGACCTGGCGGGCACGGGCCGCTTCGACCCGCCGCGCGCCGCGCCGCCGGGCGCCGATGCCGAGGACGTGCTGCTGGCCCTCACCGGCCGCGACCCGGCCTGGTCCGCCGACCGGATCTGACGACCCGCGGCGCCGGCCCGCGGGTCGCCACCCCGGACGAACGCACCGCCACCCCGGACGAACGGATCGCCGCCCCGGGCGAACGGATCGCCGAGAGGCTGCCGGAGCACCCGATCGTGCCGCTCCCTCTCCTAGGCTCGCGGCGCACGGGCAGGCCGTCGCGGTCACGCCTGCCGGACCCGTGCTGCCCCGGGCCGTGTGTCGTGGACGAGAGTAGAGCGAGGAAGAGATGGGTACACCCAGCGAGCCGTTCGGGACCGTTGTCAGCGAGATCGGAGTCAACATCCGGGAGTTCCCCAGCACCGACTCCTCCGTCGTCGGCTCCCTCCCCTTCGGCACCAAGGTCGGCCTGCGCTCGAAGGTGCGGGCGCAGAACATCGACGGCAACGACATCTGGTACCTGCTGCGCGACCGCAACGCATGGGTCGCGGCCCGGCACGTCGACAACACCGGCGTCGTGAAGTTCGCCAAGGACGTGTCGGGCGGCTCGGGGGTGGCCGCGGAACAGGGCGCCCAGGGCTGACCGACCCCGCGCCGACGGCGCCTCCGGGCGAGGCCGG
>NZ_JBHVER010000043.1:0-44623 GCF_042802195.1 Kitasatospora sp. NPDC057500
CCCGTGCACGGTGCACGGGCGCGCGGTTGCGTAGGCCCATGCGAAAGGGACCCTGGTGACCAGGGTCCCTTTTCGCATGCCCCCGCCCGTCGGCGGGAGCGGGGTCAGGCGCTCTTGCGGGTGTCCCGCGGGTGTACCGCGAGGTTCATCCCACCGGAGCGGAGCACGGCCAGCCGCTCGGCCAGCACCTCCTCCAGCTCCTCGCGCGTCCGGCGCTCCATCAGCATGTCCCAATGGGTGCGCGTCGGCTTCACCTTCTTCTCCTCCGGCTCGTCGCCGTCGAGGAGCACCGCCTCCTGGCCACAGAAACGGCATTCCCAGGCCTGCGGAATCTCCGCCTCGACCGAGAAGGGAACCTCGAATCGGTGTCCGTTCTGACATGCGTACTCGACGGTCTGGCGGGGAGCCAGATCGATACCGCGGTCGGTCTCGTAGCTAGTGGCCCCGAGTCGCGTGCCGCGGAGAGCTCGCTCGCTCATGAATCGTGCCTCCCGGGCTTATGGCCCACAGGACTAGTGGTCGCTGTTCTTCGTCGTTCGGTCAACGCTCGGCTTCCGACGAAGATTCCCGTCCCGGGACATGCGTCGTCTGTCGTGCCGCCCCTGTTTGTACCCACCAGCGCCCGATTTGTCACATCTGGCCGGTGATATCACCCCAGGTGTCACCTATTTCACATCTGGCGATCGGTCGGCCGTTCCCGGACGAGCGTACCGGGAGGGGGGTCGGCGGCCCGCGCCGCCCCTCCCGTCCCCGGTGCCGGTGCGCCGGTGCGCCGGTGTCAGGCGAGCGGTCGGAAGCGTAGCGCGGCCGGGCCCTTGGCGAGGTCCACCCCGGTGTGCGCCTCCGGGTCGAGCTCCACCTGGACGGTCGGCGGGCCGTCCGGGAGCGGCTGGACGACCTGGACGACCTGGACGGGTTGGACGGGCTGCGGGGCCGGGGCGGGCGCCTCGGTGCGGGTGTCGCGGTGCGGCAGCAGGGCGATCACCGCGTCCCGCAGCGCGGCCGGGGCGTCCTCGTCCAGCGGGTCGACGGTGGCCGGCACCTGGAGGCGGACCGGGGCGCCGTTGCCGATCCGGGCGTAGCCGCGCCCGGCCGGGGTCCGGGTCGCGGGCACGATGTCCAGCGGCACGCCGAGCGCCGCGAGGCCCTCCTCCGGGCCGGTCGGGCCGAGCACCACCCGGGCCCGGGTGGTGGCCCGCAGGCTCGGGGAGATCCGGTCCCGGGCCTCGACGTCGTCGGCGACCACCACGGTGACCCGGGCGGCCCGGCCGTGCCGCAGCGGCAGCTCCAGCAGGTCCTGCGGGTCCGGGCGGCCCTCGGCGTGCGCCAGCTCGCTCAGCTCGGTCGGGTGGTCGAGCAGCAGCCACAGCGGCCGGGTGGCGTCCTCCGGCGGGGTGGTGCCGGAGTGCCGGGCGGCGTTCAGCACGGTGAGCCGGCGCCCGGTCTCCTGCGCGACCCACTGCAGCGCGGCCAGCGCGCCGTGCAGGCTGGTCTCCACGGTGTGCACCCCGGGCCGGTTGACCAGGCAGGCGTGCTCGCCGGTCCCGGCGCCGTCGATCACCACCAGGTCGGCGAACGGCAGGGCCTGGAGCGCCACCGAGCGGATCAGGCTGGAGGTGCCGTGGCCGCGGACGCCGAGCGCCAGCAGGTGCGGCTCGGCCGAGCGCGGGCCGGTGCGCCAGACCACCGGCGGCTGCTGGACGAGCGCCCCGCCCTGGTGCACCGGGATGGTGCGGGCGCTGCCGTCCTCGTCGGTGAAGCCGAGCACGATCTCGCCCGGCGCCGTCACGAACCGCTGGGCGGCGATGTCCGCGGGCAGCGGTGCCAGGGCGGCGATCCGCAGCCGGTTGGACTCCTCGTCCCAGTCGAAGCGGTACTCCCGGGCGCGCCCGGCCTTGCCCTGGACGACCTGTTCGATCCGGGCCCGGGCGGCCGGCTCGGTGTCGGTGAAGTACGCCGGGTAGGCGATCTCCAGCCGGACCAGCCGGCCCTCGGCGTCGAACTCCCAGCCGGAGAAGACGTCCCGGTAGCCGCCCTCGTGGTGGTAGAGCGGGCCGAACCCGTCCGGCCCGGCCAGGTACGGGGTGAGCGCGGCGTACAGCGCGGCGAGCTTGACGTCGGCGACGTCCGGCTCGGGCGGGGCGGGCGGCGCCTTGGGCGCGCGGCCCGCCCAGGCGGCGCTGGCCATCAGCGCGATCAGCGCGAACAGCAGCCCGTGCGGCAGCAGGTAGATCCCGGTCAGCATCGCGGCGGTCAGGAAGAGCGTCGGGCCGCGCCGGTCCTTCGGGGTGGCCTGCCAGCGCTCCTTGGCCCAGGCGGCGTGGTGGCGCAGCCCGCGGCCGATGACGGTGAGCGGCGCGAACATGTCGGAGGCGTGGTCGCCGGCCGTGCGGACGAGGTCGCGGCCCTTGCTGAGGTGGTTGCGGTTGAGCGGCATTGCTGGCTCCCCGGGCGAGTGGGACGGTCGGTGGGAGGCGGGCTGCAAACGGCCGGGCCCGGGGGCGGTGGGATCCGCGTCCGGGCCCGTGCGGGGGAGTGGGGGGGCGGCCGGGGCGTGTCCGGCACGCCCTAGAACTTGATGCCGCCCAGCAGGCTGGCGAGGCTGGCGCCGCCGGCGGTGATGCTCGGCGCGATCGAGGAGCCGGCGACGTAGAAGCCGAAGAGGGCGCAGACGAGGGCATGGGAGACCTTCAGTCCGTCCCTGCGGAAGAAGAGGAAGGCGATGGTGCCGAACAGGACGATGCCGGAAATCGAGAGGATCACGGTCTGCTCCTCGGGGAGGGGGCGGGACGGTGCCACGGAAAGTGCCACAATCGTGACAAAAGGTAATAGCTGATGGAACGGGGCAAATGGGTGGTTTTCGGGTGTTGCCGCTCCGTGCCGGAAAGTTCGCCCGAACGGTCGCGCGACCCCCGCGCCCGCGCGTGGTGCGCTAGCGTGCGTCCGGCGCGACCACCGACAACGCCCGGACGGCCCCCGCGCGGGGCGCGTCCCCGGAGAAAGGCCGAGACATGACCGACACCCCCGACGCCGACGTGATCGCCCTGGCCGGCAAGCTGTTCGACGCCGCCCGCGCCGGTGACACCGCCACCCTCGCCGCGTACGTCGACGCCGGCGCCCCGGCCGACCTCACCAACGACCGCGGCGACACCCTGCTGATGCTCGCCGCCTACCACGGCCACGCCGCCGCCGTGACCGCCCTGCTGGAGCGCGGCGCCGACCCGAACCGCGCCAACGACCGCGGTCAGACCCCGCTCGCCGGCGCCGTCTTCAAGGGCAGCGACGACGTCCTCGACGTGCTGCTCGCGGGCGGCGCCGACCCGGCCGCCGGCATCCCGTCGGCCGTCGACACCGCCCGGATGTTCGGCAAGGAGGCGCTGGTCGCCCGCTTCGAGGGGCGGCCCGAGGCGGGCTGAGCCGGGGCCGTAGGCTTGACGACCATGGAGAGCACTACCACCGGCGGACCCTTCGTGCACGACACCAGGGACGGCGGCACAGAGATCCGGATCACCGGCTTCGGTCACCCCGACGCCCAGGTGCTCACGGCCGAGGTCCAGCAGGAGTACGTCCGCCGCTACGGCGAGGCCGATCTCACCGAGCTGCGCCCCGAGCACTTCGAGCCGCCCGCCGGGCTCTTCCTGGTCGCCTACCTGGACGGCGAGCCGGTCGCCTGCGGCGGCTGGCGAGCCAAGCAGGCCGAACCGTTCGGCATCCGCGCCACCGACGCCGAGCTGAAGCGGATGTTCGTCCGCCCCCGGGCGCGCGGCCGCGGCCTGGCCCGGGTGGTGCTGCGCCACCTGGAGCGGACCGCCGCCGAGGCCGGCCGCACCCGGTTCATCCTGGAGACCGGCACCGAGCAGCCGGAGGCCGTCGCGCTGTACGCCTCCGAGGGCTACACGGCGATCGAGAAGTTCGGCCTCTACCGCGAGCACGAGCAGAGCATCTGCCTCGGCAAGGAGTTCGACGGCGCGTCCGCCGTCTGACCCGCGCCCCGGCCGGGTAGCCTCCCGGGCGGGCCCGAGGGGTCCGGCCGGGAGGCTTCGCGCGATGGGGGAGCAGTACGGATGACCGGATCGCTCGCCGAACTCGCCGCGCCCGGTGGTCCCTTGGAGCGGCTGGTGAACGCCGGCCTGCGTGCCGCCGGGACCGGCGGCGTCTGGTCGGTCGGCGACACGGACGGCGTCCGTGGCCGCGGCTGCTCCGGCGTGCTCGGCCAAGGCCCGTACGGCGGACGGCCGATGGGCCATGACACGCTCTTCGACCTGGCCAGCATCACCAAGATCATCGCGCTCTGGCCGTGTGCCGGAGCCCTCTGGCAGGCCGGCCGCCTACCGCTCGACCGGCCGCTGCGCGACTACTGGCCGCCGGCCGAGGGTCGCCCCGTCGGTGCGGTGACGGCCCGTCAGTTGCTCACCCACACCGCCGGAATGCCGTTGCGCACCCGGTTCGCCGAGCTGTACGGGGACGACCCGGCGGCGATCCGGGCCGGGGTGCTCGCCGCGCCGCTGCACCGCCCGCCCGGCGTCGCCGTCGAGTACACCGACCGGGCCGCCGTCCTGCTCGGCCACCTGGTGGAGTCCCTGGCGGGCGCGCCGCTCGACGACCTCGCCGCCCGGCAGACCTGGCGCCCGCTCGGCATGGCCGACACCCGCTACGGCCCGCTCGGCCCCGGGCCCGCCGGCCGCACCGCCCCCACCGAGGACGAACCGGCGGCCGGCGGCCCGCTGTGCGGGATCGTGCACGACCCCTCCGCCCGGCTGCTCGGCGGCGTCTCCGGCAATGCCGGCGCCTTCTCCACCGCGCGCGACCTGGAACGCTTCCTCGCCGCGCTGCTCGCCCCGCCCGCCCCGCCCGCCCCGCCCGCCGGGCCCGCCGGGTCCGCGCGGCCCTGGGGCGAGCCGTGGACCGCCGAGTCGCTGCGGGTGCAGACCGGCGGACTGGCGCCCGCCCGCGGCCTGTCCTGGCTCTGCGCCGCCGGTACCGACCCCGTCGAGGGCACCTTCGTGCACTACGGCTTCACCGGCACCGGCATCTGGGTCTCCCGGCGCCGCGGCCGCTGGGCGCTGCTGCTCACCAACAAGGTCCACTACGACCGCGACTTCCGGCCGCTCACCGACCTGCGCAACGCCTTCCGCCGGGCGGTCTTCGGCTGAGGGGCCGGTGGGGCCTCAGACCAGGGTGGACCAGTAGGACCAGAACCGGTTGAGGATCAGCAGCGCGATCACCGCCGCCCACAGCACCGGCAGCGCCCAGTGGTAGCGGGCCGCCTCCCGGACCACCGGCCGCAGCCCCGGGCCGACCGGGATCACCCCGGAGCGCAGGTTGTGCAGCGTCGTGTACCAGAACAGCGGCACCACCGCCGCCCAGACCACCATGCAGTACGGGCAGAGCGCGCCGATGTCGTACAGCGCCTGGTCGATCAGCCAGTGCACGAAGCCCACCCCGAGCAGCGTGCCCGCCTGGAGACCGAGCCAGAACCAGCGGCGGTACGCGGCCCCCGCCAGGAGCCCGGCGCCGACCGCCGCCAGCGCGCCGAACGCGGCCAGGCCCAGCAGCGGGTTGGGGAAGCCGAACACCTCGGCCTGGTCGGTGCGCATCACCGAGCCGCAGCTGATCACCGGGTTGAGGTTGCAGCTGGGGACGTAGGAGGGGTCCTCCAGGATGCGGAGCTTGTCGAAGGTCAGCACGGCCGAGGCGGCCAGCCCGATCAGGGCAGTGAGCAGGACGAACAGCGAGAAGCCCCGGCCCGCGCCGATCGGCGCCGAGGCGGGCGCGGGGGCGGGGGCGGGGAGGCGGGAGGGGGAGCCGGGCAGAGCGGTCGATGCGGTCATGGCAGAGCACTCCGTGGGTGAGGAAGGGGCCGGCCCGGCCGGGAACTCGGCCGGGCCGGTGGTGCTCACTGCAAGCCCGCGGCCTGCTTCACCTGGGCGGTGAACTGCTCCGGCGTCGCCGGGCGGTTGCCGGGGAACAGCGTCAACGGCTTGCCGTCCACCTTCACCGCCGGCGTCCCGGTCACCCCGCTCCCGTTGAACGCGTCCGCGACCTTCTTCGCCCACGGCGCGTACGTCCGCTCGGTGACCGCCTTGACGAACGCGTCCGTCTTCAGCCCCGGCACCTGGTCGGCCAGCTCCAGCAGGTGGTTGACGTCGCCGAAGGCGTCCTCGCGCTCCTCCGGCTGGTTGGCGTACAGCACGTCGTGGTACGCCTTGAACTTGTCCACGCCCTCGTTCACCGCGGCGCCCATCGCGGCCAGCGCGGTGCGCGAGCCCTTCCCGCCGAGGTTCTTGTCCAGGAACGCGGCCAGGTGGTACTCGACCTTGACGGTGCCGTCGTCCGCCAACTTCTTGACGGTGTCGCCGTTGGCGGCCTCGAAGGTCTTGCAGACCGGGCAGCGGAAGTCCTCGAACACCTGGAGGGTGTGCGCGGCGTCCGGCTTGCCGTAGGTGATCACGGTGCCGTCCGGGCCGGAGGTGTTCGCCGGGACGACCAGCGCGGTCGGTTCGGCCGCCGCGGAGGACTTGTCGTCGCCGGCCGTGCTGATCGCCAGGGCGGTGCCGCCGGCCAGGGCGAGCACGGCGACGACCGAGACGCTGCCGACGATCAGCTTGCGGCGCTTGGCGGCCAGCTTCTCCTGGCGCTGCGCCTCCTGGATGCGCTCGCGGGCGCTGGTCTTCTGGGCCTGCTTGCGGGAGGGCTTCTGGTTGGGGTGAGCCATGCTCGGTCAACTCCGTGGTGGGGGCGCGCCGCGGGGCGCGCGGGGGTGTCCCGCTCCGGGGGCGTCGCACGGCGTGCTGGGCACGGGCGCGCGCGGGCCGAAGGGGTGACTGGTCGGGAAGCGGAGTCGTGCGCCGCCCGCCACGGGGCCTCGAAGGGCTCGTCAGCAGGCAGGCGCGAGCAGCGGCGGGCCGCGGCGCGGGGCCGGGCTCAGCACCACGTCCTCGCGGCGCGGGCGTCGGCGGTCCGACACCGGCAGCGGGAGCCGCAGCACCGGCCGGGCCGGCGCCGGGACCAGCAGCAGGACCAGCGCCCGCAGCGGCGTCGCGACGGCCTGGCGCAGCGCGCGCAGCGCCCGCCCGAGGCCCGACAGCGCGGCGTCGCCGAGCCGCAGCCAGGCGGCGGCGGCCAGCGCGATCACCAGGTGCACCAGCAGGAGCAGCACCTGGGTGGCGGCGGGCGCGAGGCGCCCGGAATGCCCCAACTGGCCGTAGAACAGCGAGGATCCGTCCACCGAGCCGCCGCCGCAGACCAGCAGGTTCATGCCGCGGGCAGGGAGGTCGCCGCCGAGGATCGGGCCACAGGTGGTCTGGCCCAGGTTGAAGGTCGTGTTGAGCAGCAGCTCCACCGGGACCATCACGGCCGCGATCTGCGACAGCCGCCGCTCCCCGCCGGCCAGCACGGCCGAGACCAGGAAGACGACGACGGTGGCCATCGCCACCAGGGTCAGCGGCAGCGGACGGCCGGTGATGAGGACCTGGCCCAGCGCGGACAGCGGCACGGCGAGCGCGGTGAACACCGCGGCCCGCAGGGCCCTCGTCGCGTGGGTGGAGGTCGTCACGCTCCGGAGTATGCCACGACGTTTACATCGTGCACGAGGGTGCGTCCGGGGTTGCGGCCGGATCGGGGCACAGGTTGTCCCGCATCGGTCGTTCGTTCGGGAAGCGGGGTCGGGGAGTTCACCGGCGCGATGGGTTTGGCGGGGCGGGGGCGGGTGACGGGCCGTCGGGCGCTGACGGGGGCGGTGGGACGGTCCGACAATCGGGCGATGGACTTCGCCCTTGGCCCGGGGCCGGTCGGACCGGCGGTGCAGGCGGTGCCGATGCCGTGGCATTGGCCGTGGCACTGCCCGTCGCCGTCGCCGTCGGCTTCTCCGCCTGCGCCCTCGCCGTCCGCGCCCGCGCCCGCGCCTTCGCCGAGCCCCGTCGTGCCGTCACCGACCGCCTCCCCGGCTCCGACGCCGGTGCCCTCGCCGGCTCCGGTGCCGGTGCCGGTGCCCGTGCCCGTGCCGTCGGTGACACCGACCTCGTCCCCGGCCGCCTCGCCGCACGCGGTGCAACCGGTGCCGACCCCCACCCCGACCCCGGTCGCCGTGCCGCCGCCGCGCGCCCCGATCACCGTGGAGGCGATGCCGCCGCCGGCGCCGCCGTCCGTCCGGCCGCCCGTGGCCAAACCCCCGCCCGCGCCCCTCCCGGCGCAGACCTCACCGAGCTGGACGGCCCAGCCCCCGCCGCCGCCCCCGGCCGCGCCCCCGTCGGCGGTGCCGCCGCCCGCCCCGAGTCCGACGGCCACCCTCGCGGTCGTCGCCGCCGCGCCCCCGCCGCCCGCCGCGCCGCCCGCCGCCGGCCTCGACCCGGTCACCTGGACGGCCGTGCTCGTCCTCACCGTCCTCGTCCCGGCCGCGCTCGCCGCCGCCCTCGGCCACCACCACGCCACCAACCGGAGCCGCCGATGAACCCCGCCCCCCTGCTGAGCGCCGCCGCGTGCGTGGCGCTCGCCGTCGGCGCCCTCGCCGTCGCCCACCGCGTCCGCCCGGCCGTCCCCGAGGGCGAATCCCCGCCCGAGCCCCACCCCGTGCTCGCCAGCATCGGCTCCGGCCTGCTGTCCGGCTTCATCCTGCTCACCGGCTTCCTGGTCGCCACCGGCTGGGCCGCCCGCACCACCGGGGCCGCCCCGCCCCGCGGGCTCTACCTCGCCGACCTCGCGGCCGGCACCGCCGTCCTCCTCTACCCGGCCCTCGCGGGCCTGCCCTTCACCGCCCGCTACACCACCGCCGTGGTCTTCTTCGCCGCCCTGGTCGGCTACACCATGTCGCTGGCCGCCCAACTCCGCCCCTGACGTCGGCATTCCGCCTGTCCGGGGGCGCGTTCGGGGCGCGCCGGGGCACGTGGAGGGAAGGGGATGCGCACTCGACAGGTGGCGCGTGGACAGACCATTCTCGAACGTACGTTCGTGGTCCGTCGCCTCAACCCCCGCGTGAAGGAGACCTCGTGGAACGTCAGTCGGAGAACCCGCCTGCCCCGCTGAACAGCCCGCTGAAGTGCCCGGTCGACCACTCGGCGCTCGTCCTGGACCCCACCGGGCGAGCCCGCGACGCAGAGATCGCCGAGCTGATCGCGCGCGGACCCGCCACGCCCGCCGACATCCTCGGGGTGCAGGCGTGGGCCGTGTCCGACCCCGACCTGCTGGAAGCCCTCCTCAAGGACCCGAGGATCGCCAAGAACGGCCAGCACCACTGGCCCGACTACGAGGCGGTGGCGGCCGGCTGGCCGCTGGCCCTGTGGGTGACGGCCCGCAACATGGCCACGACGGACGTCGAGCACCACCGCCGGCTGCGGCGCCTGGTGAGCGCGGCCTTCACGCCCCGCCAGGTCGCCGCCCTGGGCGGCCGCATCGAGGAGATGACCGCCGGGCTGCTCGACACGATCGCCGCCGCCGGGGCCGGCGGCGCCCCGGTGGACCTGCGGCAGCACCTGGCCCGCGGGCTGCCGATCCTGGTCATCGCCCACCTGCTCGGACTGCCCGAGGAGCTGCGCGACGGCTTCAGCCGGTACGTCGACGGGGTCTTCTCCACCACCCTCACCCCGGAGGAGTCCCAGGCCAACAACGTGGCCCTCTACGAAGTGATCGCGACGCTGATCGCCACCAAGCGCGAGCAGCCCGGCGACGACATGACCTCCCTGCTGATCACCGCCCGCGACACCGAGGGCGACGGCAGCGCCCTCACCGAGGAGGAACTGCTCGACACCATCATGCTGGTGGTCGCCGCCGGCTACGAGACCACCATCAACCTGATCGACAACTCCATCTTCCTGCTGCTCACCCACCGCGACCAGCTCGACCTGGTGCGGGCGGGCAAGGCGAGCTGGGAGGACGTGGTCGAGGAGTCGCTGCGCCGGGATGCGCCCCTGGCGCACCTGCCGATGCGCTTCGCCCTGGAGGACATCGAGCTGCCGGGCGGGATCACCGTCCACCGGGGCGAGGCGGTCCTGGCCTCCTACGGCGCCGCCGGCCGCCACCCCGCGCGCCACGGCGACAGCGGCGCCGTCTTCGACGTCACCCGGCAGGTCAAGGACCACCTCTCCTTCGGCCACGGCCCGCACTTCTGTCTCGGCGCCCCGCTGGCCCGCCTGGAGACCCGCACGGCCCTGCGCGCCCTCTTCGACCGCTTCCCGAACCTGGTCCTCGCCCCGGACGCCGACCTGGAGCCCGTCGACTCCCTGATCTCCAACGGCCACCGCACCCTGCCCGTCCTCCTGAACGCCCCCACCCGCCCCTGACACAACCCCCTGCCCGGGAAGTCGCCCACGGCGCGCCCCGGCAGGCCGGCCACCGGAGTGGAAAGTCGGCGAGGTCGACTTTCCACTCCGCAGTGGGTGACGGGGTGGCCTCGCGCACTCCGCGGCGGGGCGTGGTGGTCCGGGGTGGGCAAGGAGGGAGCGTGCACCTCCCGGCCGAAGGCTGGGGGCGTGCGTGCTCCGGCGGCGACCGCCTGGCGTGATCCGAAAGAGGGGGCCTAGCCTGGAAGGGTTCTGGCGGGCCCCGGGAGGGGGTTTGGCGTGGTCACCGTGGGTGAGGTGGTGCTCGGGCGGGTCCGGGAACAGGCCGAGGTGCTCGCCGGGCTGGACGAGGCGGTGCGGGTGGACCAGCCGGACGCGGTGCACCGGATGAGGGTCGCGTGCCGGCGGTTGCGCAGTGTGTTCCGCACGTACCGGCGGCTGCTCGCGCCGGGTGCGACGGACGAACTGGTGGCCGAACTGCGGTGGCTGGCGGCGGCGCTGGGGCGGGCCAGGGACCGTGAGGTGCTGGGGGAGCGGCTGGTCGCGCGGGCGCGGGAGCTGCCCGCGGAGTGCGGGCCGGAGCGGCTCGCGGCGGAGCTGGAGCGCTGGGGGCGGGCCGAGTACCGGCGGGTGCGGCCGGAGGTGGTGGCCGCGCTGGACAGCCCGCGCCGCCGCGCCCTGGCGGACGGCCTCGCGGCGCTGCTGGCCGACCCGCCGCTGCGCGGCCGGGCGGGGCGGGCGGCCGGTCCGGAGCTGGCCCGGGTGGCCGCGCGGGAGCAGCGGCGGACGGCGGAGCGGGTGCGGGCGGCGCTCGCGGGTGGCGCGGAGCGGGACGGGGCGGAGCAGGACGAGGCGCTGCACGAGGCCCGGAAGGCGGCCAAGCGGGCCCGGTACGCGGGCGAGACGGCGGTGCCGGTGGCGGGCCGGGCGGCCGAGCGGTACGTGGCGCGGATGAAGGCCGTCCAGGAGGTGCTGGGCGAGCACCAGGACGCCGTGGTGGCGGCGGCCGCGCTGCTCGGCCGGGCGGGCGCGTCCAAGCAGCCGTTCGGCTACGGCGTGCTGTACGGGCGGCAGTTGGCGGAGGCGGAGCGGGCCCGGCTGGCGCTGCCGCAGGTGTGGGCGCGGGCCGCGCGGCCGAAGCTGGCGCGCTTCGGGTGAGCGGGCGGGTCAGTCCTCGGCCGGGCCGAGGCCGGCGGAGCGGGCGGCGGTGCGGAGCAGTTCGCGCAGCATGGCGGTGCTGAGCCGGCCGGTGTTGGTGTTGCGCGGGCTCACGTGGTAGCAGCCGTACAGCTCCAGCGGCGGGCCGCCGTCGCGGGCGGGCAGGGTGACGTGGGCGCCGTGGCCGAACGGGGGGCGGGGGCGGGGGAGCGTCCAGCCGGCCGTGTCCAGGGCGGGGAGCAGCGCCTGCCAGGCGAAGCCGCCGAGGGCGACGACGCTGCGCACGGTGGGGCGCAGCAGTTCGAGTTCGCGGGCGATCCAGGGGCGGCAGGTGTCGCGTTCGGCGGTGGTGGGCTTGTTGTCGGGCGGGGCGCAGCGGACCGGGTCGGTGATCCGCACGCCGTGCAGGGCGAGGCCGTCGCCGTGGCGGACGGATTCGGCGCGGTTGGCGAGGCCGAGGCGGTGCAGCGCGGCGTAGAGCAGGTCGCCGGAGGGGTCGCCGGTGAAGATCCGGCCGGTGCGGTTGGCGCCGTGCGCGGCGGGGGCGAGGCCGACCAGGACGAGCGGGGCGTCGGGCGGGCCGAAGCCGGGGATCGGGCGGGCCCAGTAGTCCCAGTCCAGGTAGGCGCGGCGTTTGGTGCGGGCGCTCTCCTCGCGCCACTCGACCAGCCGGGGGCAGGCCCGGCAGCCGGTGACGACGCGGTCGAGGACGGTGAGGTCCGCGGCGCGGGCGGCGGCCTCGGCGGGGTGGCGCGGGTGGTCCGGGTCGTCGGCGGGGTCCGGCGGGCCGGCGGGGTCCGACGGGGCTGGGGACTGCGGCATGGCGACGATCCTAGGGCGCGCACGGGGTTCGCCCGGGAGCGGCCGGGCAGGCGTAGCGTGGAACCAGCGGTTCCGGCGGGCGCCGGCCGGGCGGGTCGGCGGCGGCCGGGGCTCGCTGCTGCGCGAGGAGGCCGTCATGGTCGTCGATGTGGTGCTCGGGGTCGTTGTCGCGGTGCTGCTGGTGGCGGCCGTGGCGGCCGGGTTGAGCGTCCGGGTGGTGCAGCAGTTCCAGCGCGGCGTGGTGTTCCGGTTCGGGCGGGTGCGCGAGGAGGTGCGGCAGCCGGGACTGGTCGCGCTGGTGCCGGTGGCGGACCGGCTGCGCCGGGTGAACGTGCAGATCGTGACGTTGCCGATCCCGGCGCAGGAGGGCATCACCCGGGACAACGTGACCGTCCGGGTGGACGCCGTCGTGTACTTCCGGGTGCTGGACCCGGTGAAGGCGATCGTCAATGTGCAGGACTACAACTTCGCGATCTCCCAGGTGGCGCAGACCTCGCTGCGCTCGATCATCGGCAAGAGCGAGCTGGACGACCTGCTGGCCAACCGCGAACCGATCAACCAGGGCCTGGAGCTGATGATCGACAGTCCGGCGTTGGGCTGGGGGATCGAGATCGACCGGGTGGAGATCAAGGACGTCGCCCTGCCGGAGGCGATGAAGCGCTCGATGTCCCGGCAGGCGGAGGCCGAGCGGGAGCGGCGGGCGCGGATCATCACGGCGGACGGCGAGTACCAGGCGTCCGCGCGGCTGTCGGAGGCGGCCGCGGTGATGAGCTCGACCCCGGCGGCGCTCCAACTGCGGTTGTTGCAGACGGTGGTGGAGGTCGCGGCGGAGAAGAACTCGACGCTGGTGCTGCCGTTCCCGGTGGAGCTGCTGCGGTTCCTGGACAGCGCGGCCGAGACGCACCGGCGCGGTGTCGCGCAGCGTGACGGTGACGGCGGCGGTGGCGTCGCCGGTCCGGCGTCCGGCCCCGGCGTGGTGGAGGCGGAGCCGGCAGCGGTGGAGGAACCGCCGCTGCCCGGTCTGGAGCAGCTCGAACTGCCTCCGCTGGAGGAGGTGTTGGACCGCTCGCCGCGGGATTCCCGGAATCCGGGGCGGGGCGGCGGCGGTGCGGCGTAGCGGGCCCGGTGGCGGGGCTCCCGGCGCCGGACCAGGATGGAGACGTGGGAGTGGCAGGCACGTCAGGAGGCCGATCATGACCAATGCGGGCGACATCATGCACCGGGGCGCCGAGTGCGTGCGCGAGCACGAGACACTCGCCGCCGCGGCCAGGATCATGAAGGACCGCGGAGTCGGCGCACTGCCGATCTGCGGGGAGCGGCAGAAGCTCCTGGGCATCCTCACCGACCGGGACATCGTGCTCAAGTGCGTGGCCGAGGGCCTCGATCCGCAGCAGGTGACGGCGGGCGACGTGGCCCAGGGGCGGCCGATGACGGTGGAGGCGGACGAGGACGTCGAGCAGGTGCTGCGGGTGATGGAGCAGTACCGGGTGCGCCGGCTGCCGGTGATCAACCACCCGGAGCACGAGCTGGTCGGCATGATCAGCGAGGCGGACATCGCGCGCGGCATGCCGCAGGCGCTGGTGGCGGAGTTCGTGACGGCGGTCTGCGCCGAGGACCCGCCGCGCTCGAAGGAGGTGCGGGAGACGCCGCAGAACGCGTGAGGGCGGTAGCCGGGCGGCTCAGGCCAGCGCGTAGACCGCGGTGGCGTGGGCCGCCGGGTCCTGCTCGCCCTCCGCGGTGAGGGTGATGTCCAGGAAGGCGATCCGCCGGCCCAGCCTGGTGACCCGGGCGGTCACCAGGACGTCCCGCCCGGTGACCGCGCGCTGGAAGCTGGTCGACTGCTGGACGGTGGTCATCGGGCCGAAGCCGCCCCGGGCCGCCGAGACCGCGATCACGCAGGCGGTGTCGGCGGCCGCCATCAGGGCCTGCCCGCAGAGCGCGCCGCCCTCCCGGGCCAGCTGCTCGGACCAGGGCAGGCGCAGCACGGCGTGCTGCTCGCCGGTGCCGGTCACCGACAGGCCGAGCGCCAGCACCCAGGGGGCGAAGTTGTCGGCCAGGATCTTGTCCGCCTCGGCGGTGGTGAGGGTGGTCATGCCGCCATTGTGGGGCCGGGGGCGTGCGGTGTCAGGGGTTCGGCCGCTCGTCGGGCGGTCGCTCCCGCAGCGCCCGTTGCATCAGCTCCGCCAGGTGCAGGGCCCGCCGGCCCTCGGCCAGCTGGGCGATCTGGGTGCGGCAGCTGAAGCCGTCGGCGAGGATCACGGTCTGCGGCCCGGCGGCGCGGACCTCCGGGAGCAGGACGCGCTCGGCGATCGCCGCCGACACCTCGAAGTGGCCGCGCTCGAAGCCGAAGTTGCCCGCCAGCCCGCAGCACCCCGAGTCCAGTACCCGGTTGGCGACGCCCATCCGCCGCTCCACCCGGCGGTCCGCCGCGCTGCCGAGTACGGCGTGCTGGTGGCAGTGGGTCTGGGTGACGGCCTCCACCGGCAGCTGCGGCAGCGGCGCGTCCGGCGCGAACTCGTCGATGAACTCGGCGAAGGTGCGGGTCCGTTCGGCCAGCGGGCGGCCCTCGGCGCCGAGCAGGCGCGGCACCTCCTCGCGCAGCGTCGCGGTGCAGCTCGGGTCGAGCCCGACGACCGGGGTGTCCGCGGGCAGGCCGGTGGCGGCGAGCGCGGCCAGGCTGCGCCGCACCACCCGCCGGGCGCCGGGGAGTTGGCCGGTGGAGTACCAGGTGAGACCGCAGCAGACCGGGCCGGCCGGCAGCCGGACGTCGAAGCCCAGGTGCTCCAGCACCTCGACGGCGGCGCGCAGCACCTCCGGTTGCAGGTGGTTGGCGAAGGTGTCCGGCCAGAGCAGTACGGGCGGCGCACCCGCCGGGGGCGGGCCGGCGGCGGCGCGGTGGCGCCGGTGCCAGCGGGTGAAGGGCTCCGGCGGCAGGACCGGCAGCACCCGGCGCGGGTCGACCCCGGCGATCCGCTTGAGCACGCCGGCGGCGGGTGAGCGGGCGAGGGTGTTGGCCAGGACGGGGGCCAGGCCGGGCGCGAGGGCCGCACCGCGCAGCCAGAGCGGCAGCCGGCCCAGCGCGTAGTGCGCGGCGGGGCGCGGGCGGTGCCGGTAGTGCTGGTACAGGAACTCGGTCCGGTAGGCGGCCATGTCGACGTGGACCGGGCAGTCGCTCGCGCAGCCCTTGCAGCCGAGGCAGAGGTCCAGCGCCTCGCGGACCTCGGCCGAGCGCCAGCCGTCCGGGATCGCGCCCCCGGCCGGGCCGCCGCCGCGCAGCATCTCGGCGAGCAGCCGGGCGCGGCCCCGGGTGGAGTGCCGCTCCTCGCCGGTGGCCATGTAACTGGGGCACATCACCCCGGTGGTGGGATCGACGCACTTGGCGACGCCCACGCAGCGGCGCACCGCCTTGGCGAGGCTGCCGCCGTCCTGCTCGTACGGCAGGGCGAGCGGCAGCGCGCGCACCGGGCCGGTGAACCTCAGATCGGCGTCGAGCGGGCGCGGATCGACCACCGTGCCCGGGTTGAGCAGCCGCTCGGGGTCCCAGATCCTCTTGAACTCCCCGAACAGGCCGATGACTTCGGGTGAGTACATGCGCGGCAGCAGCTCGGCGCGGGCCTGCCCGTCACCGTGCTCGCCGGAGAGCGAACCGCCGTACGAGACCACCAGGTCCGCCGCCTGCTCCATGAACTCCCGGAACACCAGCGCCCCGTGGGGCTCGGCGAGCGGGAAGTCGATCCGCAGGTGGACGCAGCCCTCGCCGAAGTGCCCGTACGGCACGCCGCGCAGGCTGTGCCGGCGCAGCAGCGCGCGCAGTTCGCGCAGGTAGTCGCCGAGCCGGTCCGGCGGGACGGCGGAGTCCTCCCAGCCGGGCCATGCCTCGCCGCCCCCGGGCAGCCGGGTGACGGTGCCGGCGCCCGCCTCCCGCACGCCCCACAGTTGGCGCTGCTCGGCCGGGTCGGTGACCACGGCGGCGGTGGCGGTGCGCTCGCGCCGGACGGCGTCGGCGAGGCGGCGGGCCGCGTCCAGCGCCTCGCCGGGGGTCGCGCCGCCGGTCTCCAGGAACAGCCAGCAGGCGCCGTCGGGCAGCCGGTCCAGGGCGGGCGGGCGCGGGCCGGCGGCGATCAGCGCGGCGATCAGGTCGGCGGCCATGCCCTCCACGGTGAGCGGGCCGAGCGGCAGCAGCGCGGGGACGGCGTCGGCGGCGGCGGTCTCGTCCGGGTAGCCGGCCAGCACCAGGGCGCGGGCGGGCGGCTCCTCGACCAGCCTGACGGTGGCGCCGAGCAGCAGCGCGCAGGTGCCCTCGGTGCCGGTGAGCGCACGGGCCAGGTGGTGGCCGCGTTCGGGCAGCAGCGCGTCCAGCGGGTAGCCGGAGACCCGGCGCGGCAGCGCGGGCATGCCCTGGCGGATCACGGCCAGGTTCCGGTCGGTGAACTCCTGGAGGCGGTGGTGGAGTTGGCCCACCCGTCCGGGCAGGGCGGCGAGCGCGGCGCGCCCGGCGGCGTCCAGCGGGCCGCCGACGGTCAGCTCGGTGCCGTCGGCGAGCAGCAGGTCCAGCGACTCGACGTTGTCGGCGGTGCGGCCCCAGGCCACCGAGTGCGCGCCGCAGGAGTCGTTGCCGATCATGCCGCCGAGCGTGCAGCGGCTGTGCGTGGACGGGTCGGGCCCGAACCGAAGCCCGTACGGGGCGGCGGCGCGCTGGAGGTCGTCCAGGACGGTGCCCGGCTCGACCCGCGCGGTGCGGCGCTCGGGGTCCACGCCGAGGACGGCGCCCAGGTGGCGGCGGAAGTCGAACACCACCGCGCCGGGGCCGATCGCCTGCCCGCCGATGCTCGTCCCGGCGCCGCGCGCCACCACCGGGGTCCCGTAGCGGCGGCAGAGCGCGAGCGCGGTGCGGACGTCGTCCAGGTCGGCGGGTTTGACCACGCCGAGCGGCAGCTGGCGGTAGTTGGAGGCGTCATGGCTGTAGACCGTCCGCTCGGCGGCGCCGAACCGCACCTCGCCGCGCAGCACGGCGGACAGCTCGCGGGCCAGGTCGGTGCCGGGCGCGGTGTCGGGGCGGCTCACGGGCGGGTCCTCCCTGCCGGCGTCGAGTACGGCTGAGCCGATCATCGCAGCCACGCCCGGCGGGCGGTACCGGGAAGGGCCGGCCGGGCGGCCGGGGCGTCCGGCAGGGTCGGTGTCCATGATCACCGACCCTCACGACGACGACCGCCGCTTCCTCGCCCACCTGCCGGTCGGCGAGCGCCTCCCGGTCCCCGAGGACGCCGCACCGGCCTGGGACATCTTCCCGTACCAGCCGCCCGAGGACGGCGAACTGCGGGTGCGGGCGCTGGACGCCCCCGAACTGCCCGAACCGCCCGGCACGGCGAGGCCGGCCCGGCGGAGTGCAACGAGTGCGGGCGCCCGGACGAGGACTACATCTGGACCGACGCGCACTGGCGCCTGCGGGCCTTCGGAGAGCCGCACGGCCTGCCCGCCGTCCTGCTGCTCAACCCGCGCGGCCACCACGACCTGCTCGACCTCCCGCCGGCCCGGGCCGCCGAGCTCGGCCCGGTGCTCCAGCGGGTCGAGCGGGCGATCCTCGCGCTCGGCGGCATCGGCCGGGTCCACCTGAACCGCTGGGGCGACGGCGCGGCCCACCTGCACCTGTGGCTGATCGCCCGACCCGCCGGACAGCGCCAGCTGCTCGGCTCCACCCTGCCGCTGTGGATGGACGTCCTGCCGCCGCTCCCCGACGCCCTCCGCGCCGACACCCTGCGCCGGATAGCCGCCACCCTCGCCACCGGCGGCGGCACCGCCCACAGCTGACCGGTCCGGGGCGGGGCTGCTGCCGGAGGCGTCTGCCGGAACGCGGGCGTGAGCGGGCACGACGCGGCCCGACGCCTCCCGGCCGTCCCCGCCCTGCGCGACTTCTCCCGCGCGATGGCGGCGGCGGAGTCCGTCCTCGCGCCCGGCGACCCGTACCGCCGACACGGCTTCGGCGACCGGGGGACGCCGGGCTGCGAGGCGGCCGGGACGGACAACGGCTCCGAAGACTCGTGCACGAGTCCTCTCGGCGGCCGGAGCGATCACGCCGGGCTTCGACCACGAGTCGCGGCTGAGCCCGTGCACCGGCCACGGCACGGTGTGGCCGGGCGTCCTCGACACGGCGCCGGAGGCGTTCCGCCCCTTCGTCGTCGACGACGGGCCGGGCGCGCCGGAGGTGACGGTGTGCCTGCGGCGGGAGGCCGGCGACGACCGGTGGCACTGCGGGGACGTCCGCTTCGGCCCGACGGACGGGGGCGACCCGGGTGACGCCCTGATCCCGCCGGCGGCCGACGGCAGCGGATCCCGACACCGTCCGCCACCTCCCGTGCCGCGCCCGCCGGCCTCCGGGTGGTCACGGCGTCCAGCCCGGACCCCGACCCCGACCGGCTGCGCCCGGCGCCCACCGTCATCGGCCACCCGGTAGGGGACCCCATCGGCGGTCTGCCGCCGCCCAGTTGAGGATGCCGGTGCCGACGGCGGGGGGCCGACCGCCGCCGGCGCGGTGTGCGGGGAGGGCGGCGGGAGCGCCGGGTGGTGTCGTGGGTCCCCGTCGGTGTCGTCACTCCTCAGCGGCGGCGGGCCGCTCCGGTGAGGGTGCCGGCGGCGATGTGGGAGAGCTTGGCGACCTCGAAGGCCGGGTAGGCGCCCCCGGCGAGCAGGGAGAACTTGACGCCCTCGCGGCCGGTGGGGCGGCGGTGGCCGGGGGGCTGGAAGCGGCGGTGGTGGTCGGCGGCGCGGTGGAAGAACTGGGGGCGTTCGGCGCGGGTGACGCAGCCGGCGAGGTCGAAGACGAAGAGGTAGTGCCGGATCATCCGGGTGAACAGCGCCTCCCGGACGGCGTCCGGCGCGTCGAGGACGTCCAGCAGCGCGAACGTCCGCTCGTACTGCTCGAAGATGTCGAAGCTGCTGCTGCCCGGCGAGCCGGTCGGGTGGACGGTCTCCCGGCGGCGCAGCTGCACGCACGCGCGGGGCAGGGCGGCGATCCGGCGGGCCGTCAGCATCGCCCGGTGCACGGGCGGGATCTCCTCGTACCGGCCGTCGGGGAAGGACAGGCCCTGCTGCAGCCAGTGCGACCGGGCGATCAGGCGGTCCCAGGCCAGCGCGGGCGCGCCCAGCAGCTCCGGGCGGTCCAGCGGGGCGAACACCTCGGGCCCGGCCCCGGCGAGCAGGGCCTCGGCGCCGCCGGGCCAGTCCCGTCCGCCGTGCTGCCGGGTGTGGCCGAAGAGCAGCAGGTCGACCGGCCCGGTGCGGGCCAGCCGGTCGGCGAGGGACCCCAGGGCGTCGCGGGCGAGCAGGTGGTCGGCGTCGAGGAAGAGCAGGTACTCGCCCCGGGCGTGGGCGGCGCCCGCGTTGCGGCTGACGCCGACGCCGACCGCCGCGTCCAGGCGCAGCACGGACACCTGGGGGTGGCGGGCCGCGTAGCGCTCGGCGAGCTGCGCCGGGCACTCGGGGGAGCGGTCGGCGACCACCAGCACCTCGAAGTCGCGGACGGACTGGGCGAGCAGCGAGTCCAGGCAGTCCACCAGCTGTTTCCGCTGGTCGTAGGCGGGGATCACGACGCTGATCAGGGGTGAGGGCATGACGCGGGAGCGTAGGAGCGCCTGCGGACGGTGGCAAAGGCCTGACGGCCCGTAGGCCGGGCAATCCCGGGCAAACCGTACGGACGTGCGCCATATCTTCACCGGGTGCTCCGGGCGCGTCCACGTCACGACCCCGGCCCGCCCCGACGCGCGCCGTTCCCGGCCGGCGGGCAGGCTGGAGGCGTCACCACGGCGGGACGCGGACGGAGGCGGGCATTGGAACAGCCGGCGAGGCCACCCCGGGTCGGCGAACTCACCGCCTTCCTGGCCCGGCTGACCACCGTGCTGCTGCGCAACAGCGGCGAGGGCGTCGAGCAGCTGGAGCCGGCCGTGGCGGGCGCCGCCCGGGCGCTGGGCGGCTCGGCGCGGCTGCTGCTGGTGCCCGAGGGCGCGGTGCTCACCGTCACCGCCGGCGGCGGGAGCAGTACGGTGACCGTCCGGGCCTTCCCCGAGGTGTTCCGCCTCGACCAGGTGGCCGCCGTCCGGCCGCTGCTCGCCGACCTGGCGGCGGGACGGCTCACCCTGGCCGCCGCGGCCGGACGGCTCGCCGCCCTCGACACCGCCCCGCCGCCGTACCCCTGGTGGGCGAAGGGGCTCGGGATCGTGCTGTTCTCGCTCGGCTTCGCCCCGCTGATGCAGCCCACCTGGTGGGAGGTCGGCTCCACCGCCGTGCTCGCCTCGGCCAGTGCGGCCCTGGCGCTGGCGGCGGGCCGCCGGCCCCGGCTGAGCCCGGTGCTGCCGCTGGCGGCGGCCGTCGTGGTCTCGGTGATCGCGCTGCTGGTGTTCGCCCGCACCCCGGCGCACGGCGGACCGGTGCTGATCATGCTGCCCGCGCTGTTCTTCTTCGTCCCCGGCGACTACCTGAGCGCCGCCACCGCCGAACTCGCCGCCGGACACCTCACGCCGGGCGCGGTGCGGCTGGTCTACGCGGTGTTCCTGCTGCTCCAGCTGTACGTCGGGGTGCTGATCGGACTGGCCGTCACCGGCCGCGACCGGCACGCGCTGTTCGATGTGACGGCCGCCCAGGACCTGCCGCGCTGGGCGCTGTTCACCGCGTGGATCGTCTTCACCGCGGGCACCGTGCTGGCCTTCGCGATCCCCGCCCGGTTCGGGCCGGTGCTGCTGCTCCTGGTCTACCTGACGGTGGCGGCGCAGACCCTGGCCACCTGGCTGGCCGGCGAGGTGGCCGGGACCTTCGCCGCCGCCGTCATCCTCAGCGCCGCCGCGACCCGGCTCGCCGCCCGCCCGGGCGCGCCGCCGCGGCTGATCCTGCTGCTGCCCGGGTTCTTCACCCTGACCGTCGGCTCGCTCGGCCTGCGCGGCCTCACCGACCTGGCCGGCGGTCACCCGATCGGGGGGTTTCGGGACCTGATGGAGCTGGTGACCCTGGTGACGGCGATCGCGATCGGGCTGTTGACGGGCGAGGTGGTGGCGGCGGTGCGCAGGAGCCGCCCCTGACGGCCGTTCAGTGCGCGCCGACGACCGCCGTCCGGGCCCGCGCCGGGGCGCCGTCGGCGGCCAGCCCGCGCACGTACCGGTCGAGCGGGGGCCCCGTCGGCTCCGCCACCTGCCCGGAGTACCGGAACCCGGCCCGCCGGGCCACGGCCGCCGAGGCGTGGTTCTCCGGGTCGACCCGGATCACGCCCTCGCTCGCGCCCTCCCGCGCCGCGTACCCGCACACCAGGTGCACCGCCCGGGTCACCAGGCCCCGCCCGCGCCAGGCGGGGTAGAGGCCGTACGCGATGTTGACCTGCCCGGGCGCCAGGCACGGCATCGCGAACCGCAGGTCGATGGTGCCGGCGAGCACCGGCTCCGGCCCGGTCCGGATCCCGAAGACCCGGGCCGGCCCCCGGTACACCCACTGCGCGGTGCACCGCCGTACGTACTCCTCGGTGCCGGCCCGGGTGCTCGGTCCGCCGTTCAGCCACCGCACCAGCAGTTCGTCCTCGCCGGCCAGGTGCGCGTCGATGTCCGCCGCCCGGAACGGTGTGAGCGTGACGACCCCGTCGGAGAGCCTCACTTGGTCCATGGGTCCCACTCTCGCGCCCCGGACAGGCCCGGGACCACCGGGATTTCGGCCAGCTCGCGGCCGGGCCGCACGCGGTTCCCGAGCGGCCGCCCGGAAATGGCGGACAGGACCTGTCCTAGACGCCGTGCACACTGCTCGCATGACGACGACGAACTTCCGGGGTCTGGCCACCATCCGCTACCACGCCGAGGAGCTCGAAGCCGCCCGCGCCTGGTACACCGAGGTGCTGGGCGTCGAGCCCTACTTCGAGCGGCCCGACTACGTGGAGTTCCGGCTCGGCGACCACAGCCAGGAGCTGGGCATCTCCCGCACGCCGTCCGCCCCGGCCGGCGTCGTGGCGTACTGGCACGTGGACGACGTGGACGCGGTCATGGCGCGGCTGCTGGAGCTGGGCGCGGCGCCGCACGAGCCGCTGCGCGACTACGGGCCGTTCCGGGCGGGCGCGGTGCGCGACCCGTTCGGCAACGTCCTCGGCGTGATGTTCAACCCGCACTTCCTCGACGTGCTCGCCGGGGCCTGGCGTGGCTGAGGAACGCCGCGAGCCCGCGGGCGGAGGGCCTGCGGGCTCGGGAAAGGGCGGAGGGACCGGCTCAGTACCAGTGGTGGGACTGCCAGAACGCCCAGGCTCCGCAGGGGCTGCCGTAGCGGGAGTTCATGTAGTTCAGGCCCCACTTGATCTGGGTGACCGGGTTGGTGCGCCAGTCGGCGCCGGCCGAGGCCATCTTGGAGCCGGGCAGTGCCTGGACCAGGCCGTAGGCGCCGGAGGAGGGGTTGGTGGCGGTGACGTTCCAGCTGCTCTCGCGGGACACGATGTTGTTGAAGCACTGGAGCTGGCCGGCCGGGACGATCTGGGCGGCGATCTGGCGGGGGCTGCCGGAGTAGGCCGGCTTGCTGTTCAGCGCCGAGCGCTCCTGCGAGCGGGAGGCGGCGGCCTGGGCATCGGCCTTGGCCTTCGCCTCCGCTTCCGCGCGGGCCTTCGCCTCGGCCTGCGCCTGGGCGGCGGCGTCCGCCTCGGCCTGGGCCTGCGCGGCAGCGGCGGCGGCCTGGGCGTCCGCCTGGGCCTGCGCCTGAGCCGCGGCCTGGGCCTGCGCCGCGGCCTGCGCCTCCGCCGAGGTGTCGCCGGCGGTGCCGACCACCGCGGCCGCGGGGGCCTCGGCGACGGCGGTCCCGCTGTCCGGGATGGCGAGGGCGGCGGTGGCCGCGCCCGCCACCACCAGGGTGGCGATGCCGGTGATCAGCGAGTTGCGGCGGGCATGGCTGAGCTGCATGGAGCGGGCGTTCCTTTTCCGTCGGGGTGCCGTCAGGTGGCCGTCCGGGCGTGCCGGCCCCGGGCGGGGCCGCTCGGGGAGCGGCCCGCGGTGGCGTACGGGACGGCCGTGGGCGCCTGCCGCGCCGGTGCGGAGGGCGCGGGGCGGGAGGGGATGCGCGGCGGGGGGACCGGCCGCGCTGCCTGGCGACGGGCCATTCTTGGCAGAGCCCGGCGCGGGCGGCAAAGCCGACTGCTACGACGGGCGGTAGTGGAGCGAGCGGCGGGAACGGCGAAGCGCCCGACCGATGGCGGGCGCTTCGTAGGGATATGTCCGTTTTTCCGAATCGATGGGCGGATCCCGTCGGTCGTCGATGAACGAACGGCCCGAACGGGCCCGCCGCCTGCGTTCTTCCGACCCCGCCCCGCCCGGGCGCCCGCGCCTCCACCGCTCGGGCGGCGTGCCGCCGGCGCCCGGCGGGGCGCTGTCGCGCGGTCGGCCACTATCGGCGGCAGTAGACCGACCGCCCCGTGTGGGGGGCCTCACACGCGGAAGGCGCCCGGCCGGACGCAGGGTGACGGGACGCTCACACGCTGCGGTACGGGTTCGCCTCGGCCGGGCGCGGGGCGGCGGCGTACGGGTTGCCGTCCACCGGCCGCTGCGCGCCGTACTCCGGCAGGTCCGGGACGGCCAGCGCCTCCGGCCCGTCCTCGCCCGCGTCCTCGCCCGCGCCGTCGCCGTCCTCCGGCGACGGCTCCTCCTCGACCGGCACCAGGTCGCGGGCCAGCAGGGTGGCACCGGCCACCGCGCCCGGCATGGCGACCACCGTCACCAGCGGCACCAGGAACGCCAGCACCAGCGGCACCCCGAACCCGAGGGCCAGCCCGAGCCGCCCGCGCAGCAGCCGCAGCCGCTCGCGCTGCGGCACCCCGCGCCGTTGCAGGCCGACCGAGGTCAGCTCCAGGGTGAGGAAGAAGCCGGAGACCAGGAAGCCCAGCACCGGCACCACGGTCTGCCCGATCACCGGGATGAACCCGGCCGCGAACAGCAGCACGCCGAAGCCGCCGGCCCGTACCAGGACGAACAGGCTGTCCCGGGCCGCCACCACCAGCTCCCGCCAGAGCGGCACCTCCGGCGGGGTCGGCGCGCCGCCCTCGGTCTCGTCGACCTTCTCGCACAGTTCCTCGTAGAACGGCTGGCCGACCAGCAGCGTGACCGCGGTGAAGGTGAGCACCGACAGCAGCAGCCCGCCGACGAAGACCACCGCGGCGAGCGTGGTGCGCAGCAGGTCCTGCCAGAGCGAGGACCAGGAGTCGGCGAACGGGGTGGCCCACTCGGCGACGTCCCCGGCCCAGCCGCCGAGGAAGAACAGCGCCACCGCGTAACCGGCGAGTGTGATCAGTGCCGGGATCATCCCGAACGCCCACCAGCGGCCGTGCCGCCCCACCCACTTCTGGCCCTTGGCCAGGTACCCCATCCCCGCTGCAAGATCTCGCATGAGGGGAAGGGTAGGGGGCGGGGCGTCGCCGGGTCATGTCCTCCGCGTCACGGAACGGCACCGGAAGACGGCACCGGGCCCGGGAGCCTCCGCAACGGCTCCCGGGCCCGGGGTCCGCGGGCGGTACTGCGCGCCGGCTCAGGATGCCGGAGCCACCTCCGCGGCCCGCCGCCGGCGGCCCACCACGGCCGACGCCGCCAGCACGATGGCCGCGGCGACCAGCGACAGGTACATCTGCTTCCGACCGTCGGCGTCGGTGAACATGTACGCCACCACGAACCCGATCATGCCGATCGCGGCCCAGGTGAGGTACGGGTACAGCCACATCCGCACGGTCAGCCGCTCCGGGCACTCGCGCTCGAGGATCCGGCGCATCCGAAGCTGGGAGAAGCAGATCACGAGCCACACGAAGAGCGCCACCGCGCCGGACGAGTTCAGCAGGAAGGCGAAGACGGTGTCGGGCGAGGTGTAGTTGAAGAACACCGCCACGAAGCCGAACACCACCGAGGAGAGGATCGCCACCCGCGGCACGCCGCGCTTGGTCACGGTGGCGAAGGCCTTCGGCGCGTCGCCGCGCCGGCCGAGCGAGAAGGCCATCCGGGAGGCGGTGTACATGCCCGAGTTGAGGCAGGACAGCACGGCCGTCAGCACGATCACGTCCATCACCCGGCCGGCGCCCGGGATGCCCACGTGCTCCAGCACGGCGACGTACGGGCTGCCCTTGACGGCGGCGGAGTCCCACGGCAGCAGGGTCACCACGAGCAGGATGGAGCCGAGGTAGAAGATCCCGATCCGCCAGATGACGCTGTTGGTCGCCTTGCTGACCGCCTTCTCCGGGTCCTCGGACTCGCCGGCGGCCAGAGTGACGATCTCGCTGCCCATGAAGGCGAAGACGACGGTGAGCATGCCGGTGAACACCGCTCCCACGCCGTGTGGCAGGAATCCGCCGTGGCCGACCAGGTTCGCGGTGCCGACCGCGTCGGTGCCCGGCAGCAGGCCGAACACGGCCAGCGTGCCGACCACCAGGAAGGCGGCGATCGCGACCACCTTGATCCCGGCGAACCAGAACTCGAACTCGCCGTAGGAGGCGACCGAGCCCAGGTTGGTGGCGGTCAGCACCGCCATCACGATCAGGGCGAAGGCCCACTGCGGAACGCCCGGCATCCAACTGTTGAGGATCTTCGCGCCGGCGGTGGCCTCGACGGCCAGCACCACGACCCAGAAGAACCAGTACAGCCAGCCGATGGTGAACCCGGCCCAGCGGCCGAGCGCCCGGTCCGCGTACGCCGAGAAGGAGCCGCTCTGCGGGTCGGCCGCGGCCATCTCGCCGAGCATCCGCATGACCAGTACGACCAGCACGCCGGCCAGCGTGTAGGAGAGCAGGATGCCGGGGCCGGTGGCGGCGATGCCCGCACCGGATCCGACGAACAGGCCCGCGCCGATCACGCCGCCGATGGCGATCATCGACAGGTGGCGGTTCTTGAGCCCGGCCTTGAGGTGGCCGTCGCCGCCGTGGCCGTGTCCGTGGGAGATCGCGGTGGAGCCGGCCGGCGGGGAACCGGCCTGGGTGGTGGTGTCCGCACGCATCGTGAGGGTGCCCTGTGCCTTTCCAGCGCGGCCTGACCCTCGACTCGAACGCCGGAGGGTGGGGGACGGATCCGCGCATTGCGGTGCAACCTAGCCGCTACCTCCGGCTATCGGAACAAGGCGCCGGCAATTGTTCGTTGAGCGGACGCAAAAGGCCTGGTCAGCGCAGGTGAAAAGGACTCGCGGAAAGCTCAAATCTGACGCAGCGGCAGCAAGTTGGGCCCCTCCGGCGGGGTTTGTCAGGCGGCCGTCCATACTGGCCGCGTGATGATCGTGCTCGTGGTGCTCGGCGCCCTTCTCGTCCTCGCCCTGCTGACCCTCGTCCACTGGTACCTCTGGCGCCGGCTGGTGCGCGACGTATCGGCGCCCGGCGGCCCCTGGCGCCGGGCCGGTACGGTGCTCGCGGTCGCCCTCCCGGTCTTCTCGGTCGGCGCGCTGATCGGCAACCGCGCGTTCCCGATGTCGGTCCAGCGCTTCTTCGCCTGGCCGGGCTTCCTGTGGCTGGCGGTGCTGCTGTACCTGCTGCTGGCGCTCGGCGTCGGCGAGCTGCTGCGGCCGCTGCTGCTGCGCCTGCCGGCCCGGCGCGCCGAGCCGGCGGCGGCGGTCCCGGAGGCCGTGACGGTCCCGCAGGGGGCTCCGGCCAAGGAGGCTGACGCTCCGTCGGCGCAGGCCGCCGCGCTCTCCCCGGCCCCCCGGGCCGAGTCCTCCCGGACCGCGCCCTCGCCGGAGCGGCGGCTGTTCGTCGCCCGGGCGGTCGCGATCGGCGCCTCCGGTGCGGCGGCGGCCGTGGTCGGCAACGGCGCCCACGGGGTGCTGCGCGGGCCGCGGCTCAAGCAGGTCACCGTCCCGCTCGCCAAGCTGCCGGCCCGCGCCCACGGGTACCGGATAGCCGTGGTCAGCGACATCCACCTCGGCCCGATCCTCGGCCGCGCCCACACCCAGCGGATCGTGGACACCATCAACGGGGCCAGGCCCGACCTGATCACCGTCGTCGGCGACCTGGTCGACGGATCGGTTCCCGAACTCGGCCGCGACGCCGAGCCGCTGGCGCAGCTGCGGGCCCGCGACGGGGCGTTCTTCGTCACCGGCAACCACGAGTACTTCTCCGGCGCGGAGCCCTGGGTGGACTTCGTCCGCGAGCTGGGCGTCCACCCCCTGCAGAACGCCCGGGTGGAGCTCGGCGGCTTCGACCTGGCCGGGATCAACGACGTCGCCGGGGAGCGGAAGGGGGACGGCCCCGACTTCGGCAAGGCGCTCGGCGACCGCGACCCGGCCCGCACCGCCGTCCTGCTCTCGCACCAGCCGGTGACCATCCACGACGCGGTCCGGCACGGCGTCGACCTCCAGCTCTCCGGCCACACCCACGGCGGGCAGCTCTGGCCGGGCAACTTCATCGCCGAGCTGGCCAACCCCACGGTCGCCGGGCTGGAGCGCTACGGCGACACCCAGCTGTACGTGACGCGCGGCGCCGGTGCCTGGGGGCCGCCGGTCCGGGTCGGCGCGCCGTCCGACATCACCATCGTCACGCTGGCCTCGCTCCAGGCCTGAGCCGCTCCGGCCTGAGCCGGACCCGGCCGGTCGCGGGCCGGTCCCCGGCGCTCAGGTCCCGGTCACCTCCAGCAGCACGATCCACCGCGCGTCCGCCGGCCGCCCGGTGAGCCGGGCGGCCAGGATCGCGGGGATGTCGTCCTCCTGCGAGTACCCCGGCACCACGGTCACCTCGGCGTACCGGACCCCCGCCCCGCCGGCCAGCGCGTACCGCACCCGGTACGTGGTCGCGGCCGGCGGCGGGGCCGGCCCGGTGCTCCGCCCCACGCGCCCACCTCCGTCCCGGCGTCCAGGCCGTCCAGGCCGTCCAGCCCGTCCATTGTCCGCCGGGGCGGCCCGGTAAGGCCGGTCCGGCGGCATCCTGTGGCCGAACGGGGCAAATCCGGGCAGAGTGGAACCCCCGGGGCCCGGCTGCCCCGGCCCCGCGCGAACCACCGGGACGGCTCCGGGAAGGAGCGACCCCATGCAGACCACCTGGAAGGGGACGATCAGCTTCGGCCTGGTCTCCATCCCCGTCCACCTCTACTCCGCCACCAAGGAGCACGACGTCCCCCTGCACCAGGTGCACGCCAGGGACGGCGGCCGGGTGCGCATGAAGCGGTACTGCGAGCAGGAGGAGAAGGAGGTCCCGTACGCGGAGATCGCCAAGGGCTACGAGTCCCCGGACGGCCGTACCGTCACCCTCACGGACGAGGACCTCGCCGACCTCCCGCTGCCCAGCAAGAAGATCATCGACGTGCTGGCCTTCGTCGACGAGGGCGAGATCGACCCGCTGATGTTCTCCAAGGCCTACTACGTCGGCGTCGCCGACAAGGCCGCCGCCAAGCCCTACGCGCTGCTGCGCGACGCGCTGGTGGAGTCCGGGCAGATCGCCGTCACCAAGATCGCGCTGCGCACCCGGGAGTCCCCGGCGGTGCTGCGGGTGCACGACGGCACGCTGGTGCTCCAGACCTGCATCTGGCCCGACGAGGTCCGTCCGGCGGCCGGCATCGCGCCCGAGGAGAGCGTCACCGTGCGGCCGCAGGAGCTGAAGATGGCGCGCTCGCTGATGGAGACGCTCTCCGAGGACTTCGACCTCGACCAGCTGCACGACGACTACCAGCAGGCGCTCCAGCAGGTGATCGAGGCGCGGCTGCAGGGCGTCGAGGTGCCGCACGAGGAGGAGGCGGGGGCGGCGCCGGACAACGTCATCGACCTCATGGAGGCGCTGCGCAGCAGTCTGCGGCAGGCCAAGGACGCCCACCCGGGCCGTGCCGGGGCCGGGGCCGCCGGGGAGGGGGCCGGGGAGGGGGCCGGGGAGGGGAGCGAGGAGGCCGGGGAGAAGCCGGCCCCGCGCAAGCGCGCCGCCGCGAAGAAGACGACGGCGGCGACGGCGACGGCGTCGGCGGCCAAGAAGACCACGAAGTCCGCTGCGAAGAAGACCACGACCCGGAAGTCCGCCACTCCCCGGAAGGCCTCGTGACCTCCCCCGCCTGGTGACCTCCCCCCGACACCCCCGGAGGCGATTCCCGATGGACCTCATCACCTACAAGGCCCTGGACAGCGGCCCCGACGCGCCGGAGCACCCGAGCTGGGCGCACCGGGCGCTGCACTGGCTGTGCAGTCTCACCCCGACGGCCATCGTCTTCATGGTCGGACTCTCGCTCGGCCTCGGCGCCGTCGCCTCCCAGGTGACCTGGCTCCCGATGCTGATCATCTTCAGTGTCGTGTGGGGCGCCACCCTGCTGGCCCTGGCCGGCGTGTTCGTCCGCTGGCGGACCTCCCTCCCGGCCCGCCACCGGATGGCCACCTGACCCCGGCCCGCCGGTGTTCCCGGCCCGGCGGTACCCGTGTCCCCGGTCCGCGCGCGGACCGGGGACACGCGCGCCCTCAGCCCTTGAACAGGTTGTGGCCGACGTCCGTGGGGACGATCTCCTTCACCGGAGTGCTGTCGGCCCCGGGGACCCGGGCGCCGGGCACCGGCTCCTCGCCCTCGCGGTGCAGCAGCACCACCCCGTCCTCGGCCCAGAGCCGCCGGTAGCCGTGGGCGAGCAGCAGCCCGATCCGCTCGGCCTGCTCCTCCGCCCGCTGGAACGGGAAGGTCCGGGTGTCGGAGCGGATGAGGACGTAGTCGCGCCCGCGCGGTGCGGCGTCCACCAGGACCACGTCGGTGCGGCCGACCAGCCGGGGCACGACCTGGTTGTCGGCCTCCACCAGCGCGCCGTCCGGGATCAGCCCGGCCCCGCGGACCAGGGCGGCGTTGCTCGCCGAGGGGCGCCAGAAGGCCGGGGTCAGCAGGCTGATCCCGCCCAGGAGCAGGCTGCACAGCAGTGAGCCCGCCACCACCGTCGCGCCCAGGCCGTGGGCGGCGCGCCGGTGCGTCCCGCCCCGCAGGTGCAGGCGGCCGAGCACCTCCAGGACGGCGGTGAGCAGCACCGGCCAGAGGAGGGCGTCGTAGTGGTGGGCGATGGACCAGTGGTTGGGGTTGTCGGAGAGCACGCGCTCGGCGAGCAGCGGCAGCAGGCACAGCGTGGTCGCGGAGCGCAGAGGCAGCAGCAGCAGGGTGCCGAACAGCCAGAGCAGCAGCAGCGGCTTGACGGCGGCGTCCGTGGCGGCCCGGACGAGCAGCAGCGGGTCGCCGAGCAGGTTGGTGAACGTGCTCGCGGCGTCCGGGCCGATCGGGCCGTACACCCAGTAGTAGTCCGGCTGCCCGCCCATCGCGGGGATCAGCAGGACGATGGCGAGCGCCGAGGCCAGCGGGCCGCCGACGAGCAGGCCGACGCCGTGGACGAGGCGGCGCCGGTCCCCGGACCGCTCGCCCCGACGGCGGCCGTACGGGCGGCCGCGCCAGAGCAGGACGAGGCCGTGGACGCCGACCAGCAGGCCGAGGTCCTCCTTGGTGGCGCAGAGCAGGGCGGCGGCGAGCGCGGCGGTGCCGTGGCGGCGGGCGAGGCCGCGTTCGAGCATCAGCAGGATCAGCGGGACGGCGAAGGCGACCTCGTGGAAGCCGCCGCGCCCGGCGGCCAGCAGTGGCCAGCCGAGGCCGTAGACCAGGCCGGCCAGGTCGGCGGCCAGGTCGGCGGCCCGGGTCTGCGCGGCGTCGGCCGGGCCGGCCTCGCCCGCTCCGCCGGTGCCGCCGTCCGGTCGGGTGAAGCAGTGCACCGCGATCCGGCGGATCAGCGGCACCCCGGCGGCCAGCAGCAGGGCCTGGCCGAGGATCAGCGCGCGCGGGTCCTCCCACAGCCAGTACAGCGGGGCGAGCGCGGCCAGGATCGGTGAGAAGTGGTCGCCCAGCAGCGAGAAGCCGGGCGGGAACTCGTGGTGGTAGCTCTTGACCGGGGAGACCGGCAGGCCCAGGTGCGCGTACCCGGCCACGCCCTGGTGGAAGATGCCGAGGTCGAAGCCGCCGAGCAGGACCGCCGACCACTGCTGGAACCCGCAGGCCGCGGTCACCGCGAAGCAGAGCAGGGTCAGGACGGCGGTCCGGCGTCCGGCGAGCGGGCCGGCGCCGCCGGACGCGGACGGGCGGGCGGCGCCCGGCAGCGGCGGCCGGTTCGCGCGGGTGGACGGGCTGAGCCCGGTTTCGACTGGCACGGTATCCCTGAACTGGTCGGAGGCGAGGGCTGGTTCGGAGGCGGGCCGGTTCAGTCGGCCGCGGGAGTGCCGGGCGCGGTCGCCCCGGGTGCCGTCGCGGCGACGGGGTCGGCCGGGTGCCGCAGCAGCGTGATCCCGTGGTCGCTGCGGACCAGCTGGTAGCCGCTGCTCCTGGCGGCGGCGACCTCCTGCCGCTCCTTGTCGGGCGACAGCGGCCAGCCCATCGGCTGCTCCTCGTCGACCACGATCCACTCGGCGGTCGACCACTGCTGCGGCCAGCCGAACGCGATGACCTCGCAGCGGTTGGTCAGCTGCGGCACCAGCCGGTTGGAGGCGGCGACCCGGGCGTGGTCCGGGACGGTGGCCAGTACCGACCGGGCGGCCTCGACGCGGGCCGGGGTGTGCCACAGGTCGGTGGTGAGCAGCTGGCCGAACGCGAAGACGGGCAGCAGTGCGAGGGTGACCGCCGCGCTGACCGGCGGCGCCGCCCGGACGGTCCACCGGGGCAGCGCACCGCTCCGCGCCCGGGCCTTCACCAGGACGTCGACGAAGGCGGCGAAGACGATCGGCATCAGCACCGCGCTGTAGTGGTAGTTGGTGCCCCAGTAGGCCGGGTTGTTGGAGAGCAGCCGCCAGCCGAGGGTGGGCAGGGCGACGACCATCAGCGGCGAGCGGGCGGCCAGCAGCGCGGTCGGCGCGAGCAGCAGCAGGACGGTGACGACCTTCTCGCCGGGGGTGACCAGGTCGAGCGGCAGGGCGAGCAGGTTCCGCCCGCCCGAGCCGCCGCTCAGGTTGTCCCAGTAGGCGAAGCTGCCTCCGGGGCTCATCGCCGGGAGCAGCACCAGGAGTTCGAGCAGCGAGGCGCCGATGCCGAACAGCACGGTGGCCGCGCCCACCCGGCGGTCGCCGCGCCACAGGACGTAGCCGCCGACGGCGGCCACGGTGATGCCGAGGTCCTCCTTGACCAGCACCAGTGGCGCGGCCCAGAGGGCGGCGGCGGTCCAGCGCCGCTCGCCGAGCGCGCAGACCGAGAAGGCGATCAGCGGCACGGCGAAGGTGATCTCGTGGAAGTCGAAGCCGAGCGCCGAGGCGAGCCCCCAGGACAGCCCGTAGCCGAGGCCGGTGACCAGTGCGGTGGCCGGCCCGGCGGCGCGCAGCGCCCAGCGGCAGAGCGGCACGGCGGCGACGGCCACCAGGGCGGACTGGGCCAGCAGCAGCGTCTTCGCCGAGGGCCAGATCCAGTAGAGCGGCGCGAGGGTGGCGAGGGCGGGGGAGAAGTGGTCGCCGAGCAGATTGAAGCCGGGGCCCTTGAGTTCGACGATCGGGCCGCGGCCCTCGGCGTAGCCGCGCACGCCCTGTTCGAAGATTCCGAGGTCGTACCCGCTGGTGAACAGGAGATCGTGGCGGCGGACGGTGTAGAACGCGTAGACCAGGAAGAGGGTCAGGGCGACCGACCAGGGGACGAGCCGCACCCGGCGGCCGACCGGGGGCGACGCCACTGATGGCGCGTCATCCTCCGTCCTGCGATGGAGTGCCGATGTGGGCGTGCTGATTGTCACTGGACGTCCCCGTCGTTCCGGGTGCGAGTGGTGGTGCGGCCGATTTGTTCGGCTGTTCGAAAGAGTGGTCGGGGGTTCGGTCGAATTTGCGAACACTGCCGGGTTTTCGGGCCTCCGAGCGGGCACCGTAGCACGGGAAAGCCCTCCCCGGCGATTTGATTCCGGGAAGGGCGGACCGTCAACTGCGAACGAATAATTCAGAGTTGATGGACAGTCATATCAGCGGATTCGTTGGAACCATTCGGCAGTGCGACGGAGGTTCACCGGCGCACGGTCACCGCCACTGCTGGTACGAGCCGCCGTTGCCGCCCAGCGCGTAGACGTCGCCGTTGCCGTTGCTGTCGAGGTACAGGCCGGTGGCCACGTTCTGGTAGGTGGAGCCGTAGGTCGCGCGCCGCTTGACCCACTTCTGGTAGCTGCCGCCGTTGCAGCTGATCGCGTAGACGTCGCCGTTGCCGTTGGAGTCCAGGCAGAAGCCGGTGGCCTTGTTCTGCAGGGTGACGGTGGAGCCGCCCAGGTCGGTGGCGTACCAGCGCTGGTACGAGCCGCCGTTGCCGGGGAGGGTGTAGACGTCGCCGTTGCCGTTGCTGTCGAGGTAGCGGCTGGTGGCGACGTTCTGGAGGGTGATCTCGGTGGCGGCGCTCGCCGGGCCGGCGGCCAGGACGGTCATTCCGCCGGCCAGCACGGCCGCCGAGGCGACGAGGGCGGCAGCACGCTTCAGGGGCTTCATCGCGTTTCCTTCCCGTGGTGACCGACCCTCCGGCCGGTCGCCGTCGAACGTATCCGGAGAGGTGCTTCCGGCGGGGTTCTTTTGTGTGCGATACGTCTGGGTTCGGCCACCGGGAATGAAGCGGTTCAGCTTTTGTGAAGATGAGCGGACGAATTCACGCCGGTTTGTCAACGAAGGGGTTTTGTGGAGGGCTTGTCCGGGCCCCGTGAAGGGTGGCGTCCTCCGTTCGCCCCGCCGGTTCCGGGGAAAGTGCGCATTCGGAGTAATCGACTGTCCGGAAATGTGGCCGGATCCGGCCGGGGCGCACGGCCCCGGCCGGGGGCGCGACAGGCGTGATCCGAAAGCGAGGGCCTAGGCGACCCAGACCGTGGTGATGTTGCAGAACTCCCGGATGCCGTGGCCGGACAGTTCGCGGCCGAATCCGGAGCGCTTGACGCCGCCGAACGGCAGGGCCGGGTGCGAGGCCGTCATCCCGTTGAAGAACACCCCGCCCGCCTGGATGTCCCGCACGAAGCGGTCCTGCTCGGCCGGGTCCTCCGTCCAGACGTTGGAGCTGAGGCCGAAGGGGGTGTCGTTGGCCAGCGCGACCGCCTCGTCCAGGTCGGCCGCCCGGTAGACGGTGGCGACCGGGCCGAAGGTCTCCTCGTGGTGGATCCGCATCCCCGGGGTGATGCCGCTCAGCACGGTCGGCTCGTAGAACCACCCGCCGTCCAGGCCCTGCGCGTCCGGGCCCTCGGGCCGGCGCCCGCCGCACTCCACGGTCGCCCCGCGCTCCCGCGCGTCGTCGACCAGCCCGGCCAGGTCGTCGCGCCCCTGCCGGCTGGCCAGCGGGCCGACCTGGGTGGCCTCGTCCATCGGGTCGCCGACCTTCAGCGCCCGCATCGCCTCGGTGAACGCCGCGGTGAACCGGTCGTAGACGTCGGTGTGCACGATGAAGCGCTTGGCGGCGATGCAGGACTGCCCGTTGTTCTGCGCCCGCGCCGTGACGGCGGTGGCGACGGCGGCGTCCAGGTCCGCGCTCGGCAGGACCACGAACGGGTCGCTGCCGCCCAGCTCCAGGACGGCCTTCTTCACCACGTCGGCCGCCGTGGCCGCGACCGCCCGCCCGGCCGGCTCGCTGCCGGTGAGCGTCACGGCGGCCACCCGGGGGTCGCGGATCACCCCCTCCACCGCGCCCGAGCCGATCAGCAGGGTCTGGAAGCAGCCCTCCGGGAAGCCGGCCCGCTGGAACAGCTCCTCCAGCGCCACCGCCGTGCGCGGCACATTGGACGCGTGCTTGAGCAGGCCGACGTTGCCGGCCATCAGGGCCGGCGCGGCGAACCGCACCACCTGCCAGAACGGGAAGTTCCACGGCATCACCGCCAGGACCACGCCGATCGGCCGGTAGCGCACGTACGCGCGGGCGGCGCCGGAGTCGGCCACGTCGGCCGGCTCGGGGTGCTCGTCGGCGAGCAGCGCCTCGGCGTTCTCGGCGTACCAGCGCATCGCCTTGGCGCACTTGGCCGCCTCGGCGCGGGCGGCGGTGAGCGGCTTGCCCATCTCCTCGGTCATCGTCCGGGCGACGGTCTCGCGCTCCTGGTCGAGCAGGTCGGCGGCGCGGCGGAGCAGGCCGGCCCGCTGGGCGTAGGAGGTGGTGCGGTAGGTCCGGAAGGCCGCCTCGGCGCGGGCCAGCCGCTCTTCCAGGCCGGCCGCGTCCAGCGGTTCGAAGGTCTCCAGGGTCTCGCCGGTCGCGGGGTTCACGCTTGCGATGGGCATCGGGGCCCTCCCAGGGGCTGCGCGGAGTGGAGGTGTCGGTCCTCCCACCCTCGCCCACCGCCCCCGCCGGGGCGCGCCGATCACGCCCGGCGTGTCCCGCCGGGCGTGATCCGCGGGAGCGGGCCTACTCGGGCAGCGCCTCGGCGCGGGCCGCCGCGGTGCGGGCGCGGGCGCCGGCCCTGGTCCGGCCGGCGGTGACCAGGCGGTTGGGGAAGCGGTGCAGGTACTCCGCCTCCAGCTGTCCGGTGCGCAGGGTGTGCCGTTTGAGCGCCTCCTCGGAGCCGTACAGGAAGGTCTCGTGCCTGGTCCGGTGCAGCTGCTCCAGCTCGTGCACCAAGGTGTCGTTGTCCAGGGCGTGCGGGGAGATGCCCTCGGGCCTGGTGTGCGGGGCGTCGGGGTGCCGCATGGCCACTCCTCCTCGGCGGGAACCGGAACCCCCCGAGTACCCGGTGCCCCGCCCGCCCCTCCCGTACGCCTGGAAGGCGGCGGTGGCCGGATCGCACAAGAAGCCATGTACAAGGGTTGTTGCACAAGAGTTCTTGTGGATAGTCTCACGGCATGTCCGAACCGACCGAGCCCGTCGCGCGCGGCTTCCGGCAGATCGCCGACGCCCGCGTCCTGGCCGCCCTCACCCACCCCGTCCGCCGCCGCCTGCTGGACCTGCTCGCGGTGGACGGCCCCGCCACCGTCGGCCTGCTCGCCGAGCGCACCGGCCAGGCCGTCGGCAGCATCAGCCACCACCTCAAGGTGCTGGCCGACGCCGACCTCGTCGAGGAGGCGCCCGAGCTGGCCCGCGACCGCCGCGAACGCTGGTGGCGCCCGACCGCCGGCACCCCGCGCTGGCGGCGCGCCGACTTCGCCGCCGACCCGGTCGCCGAGGCCGTCGCCGACGCGGCGGGCTCGCTCCAGCTGGAGCGCCAGGCCGAGCTGGTGCGCGGCTGGTCCGCCGCCCGGCACGACTACCCCGAGCCGTGGCGGGAGGGCTGCGCCGTGGCCACCGAGACCTGGCTGCGGCTCACCCCCGAGGAGGCCCGCGAGCTGGCCGGGGAAATGGTCGAGCTGTTGTCCCGGTGGGCCGTCCGGCCGGTCCCGGAGGACGGCCGCGAACGGCAGTCGGTGTTCGCCTTCGCCTACAGCGTCCCGGCCCGGCCGTGACCGACACCGGACTCCGGGACGCGCCCCGGTTACCCGCCGGCCTCTTCGCCCACCGCGACTTCCGCCTGCTCTGGGCCGGGCAGACGATCAGCCGGCTGGGCTCCGCCGTCACCGCCGTCGCCCTGCCGCTGGTCGCGGTGGTCACCCTGGACGCCGGACCGCTCGCGGCCGGCCTGCTGAGCGCCGCCGTCTGGCTGCCCTGGCTGCTGGTCGGCCTGCCGGCCGGGGTCTGGATCGACCGCTGGGGCCGGCGCGCGGTGCTGGTCCACGGCAACCTCGTCTCGGTGGTGCTGTACGCCTCGGTGCCGGCGGCCGCCTGGTCCGGCGTACTGACCTTCGCCCAGCTGCTGCTGGTCGCCCTGCTCGCGGGCACCGCCGCGGTCTTCCTCGGCGCCGCCCACCAGGCCTACCTGCCGGACCTGCTGCGCCCCGAGCAGCTCACCGAGGGCAACGCCAAGCTCCAGGGCGGCGCCTCGGCCGCCCAGGTCGCCGGGCCGGGCGTGGCCGGGTTCACCGTGCAGGCCTTCGGCGCCGCCGCCGGGCTGCTGGTCGACGCGGTGAGCTTCCTGGCCGCGGTGGCCGCGCTGCTGCTGATCCGCGACCGGCGGACGACGGCCCCGGCGCCCGACCCGGCCCCGCTCGGCCGCCAGGTCCGCGAGGGACTGGCCTTCGTCCGCCGCGACCCCTACCTGGGCGCGCTGCTGCGCTACGGGGCCGTCGCCAACCTCGCGCTGGCCGGCTACCAGGCGGTGGCGGTGCTCTTCCTGATCGACGAACTCGGCGTGACCCCCTCCGGGGTCGGCTGGCTGGGCGCGGCCGGGGCGCTCGGGGGCGTGGCCGGGGCGGCGCTCGCCCGCCCGGTCACCCGGCGGTACGGCACCGCGCGCGGCGTCCTGCTGGCCCTGCTCACCGTCACCCCCTTCGGCCTGCTGCTGCCGACGGCCCGGCCCGGCGCGGGGGTGCTGCTCTACGCGGCCGCGCTGGCGGTGATGGTGGGCGGCGTGGTGCTCGCCAACGTCGTGCTCGGCAGCTTCCGGCAGCGCTACGTGCCGGCCGCGCTGCTCAACCGGGTGGTCTCCGCCTCGATGACCGCCAACCAGGCGACCATCCCGCTCGGCGCGGTGCTCGGCGGCCTGCTGGGGGAGGTGCTCGGCCTGCGGCCGACGATGTGGATCATGGTCTCGCTGCTGGTGGCCTCCGCGGGACTGCTCATCGCCTCGCCGTACCGGCGGGTGCGCGACCTGCCCGATGCGTGGTCGGAGCCGACGGAATCGTAGGATGACCACTTCGTATCCGCACCGCTATCCCCGGACAGGCACCGATGCCCCTCCCCAAGGCCGAACTGCACCTGCACATCGAAGGCACCCTGGAGCCCGAACTCGCCTTCGCGCTCGCCGCCCGCAACGGCGTCACCCTGCCGTACGCGGACACCGAGGAGCTGCGGCGCGCCTACGCCTTCACCGACCTGCAGTCCTTCCTCGACCTGTACTACGCGCTGATGGCCGTGCTGCGGACCGAGGAGGACTTCGCCGAGCTGGCCGACGCCTACCTGGCCCGGGCGGCGGAGCAGGGGGTGCGGCACGCGGAGATCTTCTTCGACCCGCAGGCGCACACCGCCCGCGGCGTGCCGCTGGCCGTGGTGGTGGACGGCCTCGGACGGGCGCTGGACCGCAGCGAGGAGCGGCACGGCATCAGCACCCGGCTGATCATGTGCTTCCTGCGCGACGAGTCCGCCGAGTCGGCGCTGGAGACCTTCGAGGCCGCCCGCCCCTGGTTCGGCGGCCGGATCACCGGCATCGGGCTGGACTCCGCCGAGGTCGGCCACCCGCCGGCCAAGTTCCGCGAGGTCTACCGGCGCGCCGCCGAGGCCGGCCTGCACCGGGTCGCCCACGCCGGCGAGGAGGGCCCGGCCGCGTACATCACCGAGGCGCTGGACGTGCTCGGCGTCGAGCGGATCGACCACGGGCTGCGCTGCCTGGAGGACCCGGCGCTGGTCGAGCGGCTGGTCCGGGAGCGGATCCCGCTCACCCTCTGCCCGCTCTCCAACGTCCGGCTGCGCTGCGTCGACACCCTCGCCGACCACCCGCTGCCCGCCATCCTGGAGGCCGGGCTGCTGGCCACCGTCAACTCCGACGACCCGGCCTACTTCGGCGGTTACGCCGGGGACAACTTCGACGCCCTCGCCGAGGCGCTCGGCCTGGACGACGAGACCCTGCGGCTGCTGGCCGCCAACTCCTTCCGCGCCTCGTTCCTGACCGAGGAGCGCCGCGCCGCCCTGCTGGCCGAGGTCGCCGCCTACGAGTTCGCGCCCGGGGCCGCCGTCCGGGCGTAGCGCAGCAGGACCACGCCGTTGCCGAAGGCGCGGGTGGCCAGCAGTTCCAGGTCCTCGGGGCGGCCGTCCGCGAACAGCGGGCGGCCGCGCCCGAGCAGGACGGGGTTGACCAGCAGGTGGTACTCGTCGACCAGGCCGTGGGCGCGCAGGGAGGCGGCCAGGTCGGCGCCGCCGAGGGCGAGGTCCCCGGTGGCGGCCGCCTTGAGCGCGGCGACCGCCTCCGGGGTGGCCTCGGGGAGCACGGTGGTGTTCCAGCCGGCCTCCCGCAGGGTGCGGGAGAAGACCGTCTTCGGCATCTCCCGCCAGATCCGGGCGAACTCGACGATCGAGGGCGGGGCGGCCGGGTCGTCGGCGGCGGTGGGCCAGTAGCCGGCCATCAGTTCATGGGTGATCCGGCCGGAGACGAAGCCGCCCATCCGGCCCAGCTCCTGGTTGAGGTGGCGGTGCACGTCCTCGTCGACGCGGTGCCAGGAGATGTCCCGGTCCGGTCCTTCGAAGTAGCCGTCCAGCGAGACGGACATGAAAAGAACGATCTTCGACATCGCGGCCTCGCCCGGGATCGCGGGGGCGTCCGTCCCCGGACCTGCGCGGCCCGGGGACGGACGGGTGATCAGATCAGCGTGGACCAGTAGTACCAGAACCGCTTGAGGACCAGCAGTACGACCACCGCGTACCAGAGCGCCGGGACCACCCAGTGGTAGCGCGCCGCCTCGCGCACCACGGGGCGCAGGCCGCGCGGCACCGGGATGACCCCCGAGCGCAGGTTGTGCAGCGTGGTGTACCAGAACAGCGGGATCATCGCCGCCCAGACCACCATGCAGTACGGGCAGAGCGCCCCGATCCGGTACAGCGCCTGGTACATCAGCCAGGTCACGAAGCCGACCCCGAACACCGTCCCGGCCTGGAGGCCCAGCCAGAACCAGCGCCGGTACGCGGCGCCCGCCAGCAGCCCGGCGCCGATCGCGATCACCACCGCGAAGCCCGCGAGGCCGATCAGCGAGTTGGGGAAGCCGAAGGCCTCGGCCTGGTCGCTGCGCATGATCGAGCCGCAGCTGATGATCGGATTGATATTGCAGTTGGGAACGTACGACGGGTCCTTCAGCAGCCGGATCTTGTCCAGCGTGAGGACGGCCGAGGCGAACAGCCCCAGCGCGCCGCCGATCACCAGCAGCAGGGCGAACGGGCGGCTCGCGCCGTAGGTGCGGCGCCCGGCGGGGGCGGTCATCCGGTGACCTGCTGGACCATCGCGGTGAACTTCTGCGGCGAGGCGGGCGCGCCGCCCGCGAAGACGTCGAGCTTCTGTCCGTCCAGCCGGACCGTCGGGGTGCCGGTGACGCCGGTCTTGTCGAAGGCCTTGTTCACCTGGTTGGCCCACGGCAGGTAGGTGCCCTCCTGGACCGCCTTGACGAAGCCGTCCGTCTTCAGGCCCGGCACCTGGCCGGCGAGGTCGAGCAGGTGGTTGACGTCGGCGAAGGCGTCCTCGCGCTCGTCCGGCTGGTTGGCGTAGAGCACGTCGTGGAACTGCTTGAACTTGTCGACGCCCTCGTTCAGCGCGGCGCCGGCGGCGGCCAGCGCGGTCCGCGAGCCCTTTCCGCCGAGCCCCTGGTCGAGGAAGGTCGCCATGCGGTACTCGATCTTGTACGTGCCGGCGTCGGCGAGCTGCTGCATGGTCGACCCGGTGGTGGTCTCCAGCTGCTCGCAGTACGGGCAGCGGAAGTCCTCGAAGACCTCCAGGGTGTGCGGGGCGTCGGCCTTGCCGTAGGTGATCACGGTGCCGTCCGCGCCGCTCGTGTTGGCCGGCACCACCAGCGGGCCGGAGGCCGCGGCGTCGTCGGAGCCGGAGGAGCCGCCGACGGCGAAGGCCACGCCCGCGACCAGGGCGAGCACGGCGGCGGAGGCGGCGCCGACCACGGTGCGGCGGCGGATCCGGGCGGAGCGCTCGGCGCGCTCGCGCTCCTCGCGCATCCGCTCGGTGGCGGCCCGGCGGGCGGCCTTGCGGTCGGCGTTCGCGGCGGTCTTCGGGGTCTTCTTGGGGGAGGTGCTCATGGGAGAGGTCGTCCTGGTGCTCGTGGAACGGCGTGCGGGCGCGGAGGCGGCACGGCCGGCCGAGGACCCCGCTCGGGGCTTGCTCAGCGGGCGTGCGCGAGCGCCGGCGGACCGCGCCGGACGGCGGGGCGCAGCACGACCGACTCGGCGGGCACCCGGACCCGGCTGGCGCGCGGGAAGGGCACCCGGGCCACCGGGCGGGCCGGCAGCGGGGCGACGAGCAGCCGCAGGAGGCGGCGGGCCGCGGCGGGGAGGCGCTGGGCGACGTCGCCGAGCATCCGCACCGAGCGGGCCAGCGAGCGCAGCGCGGCGTCGGCGCCGCGCAGCCAGGCGGCGGCGGCCAGCGCCAGCGCGCCGTGCAGGAGCAGCAGCACCACCAGTCCGGCCGGCCGGGAGAGGCCGTGGCCGAGGAGGAACCCGCCGAGCGAGCCGCCGCCGCAGAGCAGCGGTTCCAGTCCGCGCGCGGTGCCGGGCGGCAGCGAGGGGCAGGTCGACTGGGCGAGGTCGAACAGGGCGCTCAGGCCGAGCTCCAGCGGCAGGAAGACCGCCGCGACGGCCCGGTAGCCGCGTTCGCGTCCGGCCAGCGCGAAGGCCACCGCGAAGACGGCGGCGCCGGCCAGGGCCAGCGTGCCGAGCGGCAGCGGACGGCCGGTGACCAGCACCTGGCCGAGCCCCGCGAGCAGCACGAGCAGCGCGGCGAAGATCGCCGCGCGCAGCGTCCTGGGGAGCGGGGCCGTGCTCATGGCTCCCGAGTGTGCCACACGAGGAGCGCCGGACGGCGGGCCCGGCGGACTCCTGTGAAGATCCTCACCACCGCCCCTGAGCTGCACTTATATGCCGTTTACGTCCACGATCCCGGGCGCCTGGACCACCGGGGCGGGCGGCACGGCGGCGGCCGCCACCCGGGCCTCGACCAGTTCCCGGAACAGCGCCAGGTCGGTGCGCACCGTGCGCTCGACGGCCCCGGCCAGCGCGAAGCCGCCCGGCCCGCCGAACACCTCGTGCACCGCCTGCGGGTCGTACTCGACGCGGATCTGCACCCGGGTGTGCTCGCGGTCGAGCGGGCGCAGCGCGAAGGCGCCGTTCAGCGGCAGGCCGTCCAGGGTGCGCCAGGTCATCACCCGGCCGCGCCCCCGGTCGGTGATCTCGGTCTCGACGTCCCGTTCGGCGCCGGCGATCTCCACTTCGAGGTGGGCGAGGTTGCGGCCGTGCGGCTGGGCGCTGCGGACGCCGTCGACGAAGCGCGGGTAGTCGTGGACCCGGTGCAGCTGCTCCCAGGCGGCCAGTACCGGGGCTTCGATGTCGATCTGTTCCTCAAGCGTGCACATGCGGGGCCGGACCTCCTCGGCTGGCGCGCGGTCCACCCCTCCAGACTGCGCCGCGGGCCGGTGGACGGCAAAGGCGGCGGGCGGGGAGCGGACGGCTGCGGGAGACTGGGCGCATGCCGGAGCTGCCCGAGGTCGAGGCCCTGACCGCCTACCTGTCGCAGCGGCTGACCGGGCGGGTGATCGCCGAGGTCCAGCCGGTCGCGATCAGCGCCCTCAAGACCTACGACCCGCCGGTGACGGTGCTGGCGGGCCGGACGGTCGGGCCGGTGGTGCGGCACGGCAAGTTCCTCGACATCGAGGCCGGCGGGCTGCACCTGGTGGTCCACCTGGCCAGGGCGGGCTGGCTGCGCTGGAAGGAGGGCCTGCCCGCGCTGCCGCCGCGGCCGGGCGGACGCAATCCGCTGGCGCTGCGGGTCCGGCTGGAGGGACCGGACGGGGACGGCTTCGACCTCACCGAGGCGGGCACCAGGAAGGGGCTCGCGGTGTACCTGGTGCGGGAGGCGGCGGAGGTCCCGGGGGTGGCCCGGCTGGGCCCGGACCCGCTGGACCCCGGCTTCGGCCTGGAGCGCTTCCGGGCGCTGCTGAGCGGCGAGCGGCGCCGGATCAAGGGCGTGCTGCGGGACCAGAGCGTGCTCGCCGGGGTCGGCAACGCCTACTCGGACGAGGTGCTGCACGCGGCGCGGATGTCCCCGTACAAGCTGGCGGCCGATCTGTCCGAGGAGGAGACGGCGCGGCTGTTCGAGGCGCTGGGCACGACGCTGCGCGAGGCGGTGGAGCGCTCGCGCGGGCTGGCGGCGGGGGAGCTGAAGGCGGAGAAGAAGCTGGGGCTGCGGGTGCACGGGCGGACCGGGCAGCCGTGCCCGGTCTGCGGGGACACCGTGCGGGAGGTGTCCTTCGCGGACTCCTCGCTGCAGTACTGCCCGACCTGCCAGACCGGCGGCAGGCCGCTCGCGGACCGGAGGCTCTCCCGGCTGCTGAAGTGAGGCCCGCCGGTTCCGCGCGGTCCGCCGGCCGTGCGCGGTCCGCGGGCCGGCCCCGCCCGGTGGGCGGGGCCGGTGCGGCCACGGGCCGGGGCGGGTCAGGACATCTAGATCTTGCGGGCGACGCCGCCCCAGTAGTACGCCGCGTACGGGTCCTCGGGCTGCTCGCCGTCCGGGTGCCAGGCCATCACCGGGGCCACGCCGGGCTCGATCAGCTCCCAGCCGTCGAAGAACCGGGTGACCTCCTCCTTGCTGCGCGGCACCAGGGTCATCCCGGCGGCGCGGGCGGAGGCGGTCACCTGGGCGACGGCGGCCTCGTTGAAGTCCTGGGTGGGGTGGGTGAGCGCGATGTAGCTGCCGGAGGGCAGCGCGTCGCGCAGTGCGGCGACCTTGCCCCACGGGTCGTCCTCGTCGGCGATCAGCATCAGCACGGCGATCATCAGCAGGCCGACCGGCTGGGAGAGGTCCAGCGTCGAGGTGAGGGCCGGGTCGGCCAGCAGCTCGGCGGGCTTGCCCAGGTCGGCGTGGATGTAGGTGGTGCGGCTGGCCGGGGTGGAGACCATCAGCGCGCGGGCGTGGGCCAGCACGATCGGGTCGTTGTCCACGTAGACGACCCGGGTGCCGGGGCTGACCGCCGAGGCGATCTCATGGGTGTTCGGCGAGGTGGGGATGCCGGTGCCGAGGTCGAGGAACTGGCGGATGCCGTAGCGCTCGGCGAGGTGGCGCACGGCGCGCTTCTGGAAGCCGCGGTTCTCCTTGGCCTGCGCCTTCATGGTGGGCACGGCCTGCTCGATGGCCTGGCCCATCGCCCGGTCCGGCGGGAAGTTGGTCTTTCCGCCCAGCCAGTAGTCGTAGACGCGGGCGGAGTGCGGGGTGCTGGTGTCCACCCCGTACTTCTCCCACTGGCTCAGCTCGGCGTCGTCGTTGGCGGAGCGGTCGGCGGAATCCTGACTTCTCGTCATGGCCACGTCCTCTGAAGACAGATCATCACACTGGGAGAGGTCAGAGTAGCGGGCCTGACGGGAATCCGTTCACGGGGTGCGCGAACCGGTCATGACATGGGCCGTTGGGGTGGTGATCGAGCCCGTCGGGGTTGCCGCTGGGAGGCCGGTCGGTGAACGGGGGAGAGATGCGCCATGCTGTCTGATCGTCAGATTACTTCGCGAAGACTACTGCTGGTCGCGGCGGGGATGTCGCTGCTCGGGCTGGCCGGCTGCGGCCGGGCGGAGGAGGTGGTGCGGGCCGCCCGGGCGGCGGGGCCCCCGGGGCCGGACGCCGCGCCGCACTCGCCCCCCGCCGGCCCGAGCCCGTCCGCCGCGCCGTCCGCGGCCCCCGCCGAGGCCGTTCCCGCCCCCGCCTCCGCCCCCGCCGCCTCGGCGGCGCCCTCGGTGGCGC